>JAAZFS010000028.1 GCA_012511615.1 Elusimicrobiota bacterium
AGAGATGCCTATAGTCTCCTTCGTTGGAGCTCTGACGATTATTCCGTAGCTACAGAGCTAGCTGTAAAGGCGGTTGTTCATCAAATGAAATTTTTGGAAGTAAGGGTGACTACCATCTATTACAGCGAAAAACAAGATCTACGGATACTGGATGGTGTTAAATTCATGTTTCTGATGTTCTACTGGAAGTTTAAATTTCTCTGATAAATAAAGTTTGTTTGAGGGATAGCTTTTACTTTAAATTCTAGAATGTCAGAAAGTTAACAATTCAGTAGCTTCTAGTCTTGTCTGAGATGATTAAATATATTTTCTCCACCTAGAAGGAGATAAAAACCGGCTTGGAAAGAAAGGCGAAATTATTTAATTGGATTTCTAAGTAGCAGATTAAAATTTTTGAGCAAAAACCCTATTCTAAAATAAAATTTTCTATAAAAATAGCCTTCTTTCTCGGTATATATATCATTAAAATCAGAGTCCTTGAAATTAAGTTGGTAGGGGGATAGGCTAAAGTCAATTCTGTTTTTCATCTCATCAAATAAAATTGTTCCCGGATAGGGCTTTAAGTCTCCTGCGTTAATGAAATTAAGACCCGATTTTATGGCAAAGTTCGTAGTCATTATAAGATCTTCTTTAGTTTCTCCAGGTATACCAAAAAGGAAGAGTCCAACGGTTGTTAAGCCATGGAGATTACATATAGAAATAAGGGATTTTATTTTTTCAAGATTGGATTCTTTGCCAAGAATTTTAAGCATTTCTTCACTCCCTGATTCCACACCAAAATAAATCCGGTGGCATCCGGCTTTTTTCAAGAGTCTGATTATTTTGGGTGTTAGGTTTTCAGGGCGGGTCATACAAGACCATTTGATTTTGTTATTCGGTAATTCTGCTAGGCCCTTTAGAAGTGGCAGGGCATAAGATTTGTCTGCTAGAAGATTATTGTCTAAAAATCTTACTGATTTAATTTTATGTTCTTTTTGTAAAATTGAGAAAGTTTCGAGAATTTTTTCAAGAGGTTTTGCTGGCTCTAGGGGCATCTGATTTTTGAGACAGAAGGAACAGCGGTAGGAGCAACCTCTGCGTGTTTCAATAGCAGTGTATGGAGAAGGAGAGAGGGGTTCTGCGTATTTATTTATCTTTATTAAATCATAGGCTGGCATAGGCTGTTCTTCAGGTTTCTCAAAAGTTTTTTGAGGTGTATTAACTAGTTTATCCTTTTGAAAATAAGCCAAGCCTGGTATAGATTCTGTAGTTTTATTTTCAGAGATTGCTTCAAGGAATTTAAGGAGTGGACTAATGGTGTCTTCCTTGACTATATAGTCTGCACCAGAAACCTTTAATGTTTTTTCTGGAAAGAGAGATGGATAGTATCCACCGATGAAAAAAAGAGTTTTCGAAAAAGCTTTTTTTAGCAGAGAATTAGTATGGGTATCTTCTTGAAAGGATTCAAAACCCGCTAGGGTGTAGACCACATCCGGTTGGTAGTTTCTCATTTTATCCAATGTTTCTGTTAGGGTAAGGGATTCTGCAACCGCGTCAATAAGGGAGACTCTGTAGCCTGCATCTCTTACTGAAGCTGCGAATCTCATAAGTTCATAAGGGGGAGATAGAAATCCCGTAAAATATGAACAGAAATAACTTCTCATAATTCTATTTTCATGCGGTAGATTAAGAAAAAGTATTTTGGGTTTTATTTTAATCATCGTGTGTCATTCCTCTTGGGGCAGCTTTAGTTTGTGGATTAGGATAAGGGGATTATCATAGGCAACGTGGTAAATATAGGGAATAAAGGGTTTCGGTATGGAGGGAGAAATTTGTTTGATTAATGGATACTTGTCTTTAATGTAGTCATCTATAAGAACTCGTTCCTGCATAGACTTGGGTTTACCATCAATAATAATGCTGTAATCGTAATTTTCTTCTTCAAGTTTATTTATGTAATCAAGATGGTCCGCTTCTGCCTTTATGGTTGTAATATAAAAGGGGTTGAAAGCACTATCATGTGCAAGCTTGAAAACATGCTCACTGTGGTCTTTTACGCTGTCAATCAGTATCCTTGAGCTTTCGGGATTGTTGTTCAACACCCACTCCTTTGCCGTAATCCTTGTGTCTGTTCCAGATTCTAATAATAGGAGATTTCCTGCCCTGTACAGAGAAGGAATTAAAATTATCACTATAATTATAGCTCCTTTTTTTATGTTTAAATATTCCAAAATATGGTCAAAAAACCTTCCTGCTGATATCGCGACAAAGGGTAGTACTGGGAGCATATAGTAAGCTATGAAAATTTTGAATCCGCCCATTACTCCAAAGTAAACTACAGGAAACAGCATTAAAAAAACCTCTTTTTTGCGGTTTTTAATAAATCCGGAAACTGTGCCGAAAACTGCTGAAATAAAAACTCCTTCTCCAACAGCAGCTATGATAGTCAAGAGATATAATCCCCAGGCTGCTTTAGATACTTCCTCAAATGGATATGATGTGATAACACGCGAAAATTCGCTCCCCATATCAAAAATAAAGGACTTAATATTTATAAGCACGAAGGGGTTAGTGAGTAAAAAAACAAATAGGGTGCTGCCTAGAGCCAGAATAGTAGTCTTTATTTTCGGTAGATTTGATAGAAATATCAGATAAAGCAAGGGTAAAATTACTGCCAGTCCAGGATGTTTTGAAGCAAGAGTCAGACCGCATAGCCCACCAGCGATAATTGCTGTTTTTATATTCATCTCTTTGTCTAAAGAATTTTTCGTTAGATACCAGATAGTAAGAAGGACAAAAAATACCATAAGCATATCTGGGTTTACCAGGGTGGAATATTTTATATGGAGTGGGCTAAGCGCAAGGATTAAAAGAGAGAATAAGGCGGCCCGTTCTCCATATGCTTTTCGACCTATACCATAAATCAGTGGGAATTGTGCCATGGAAATTAGAAAAACGATTATTCTGCAGGGTACAATGTATAAGGAGGGTTCCGGTAGAAGAAAAAATCGACCGATTATAGGGAGAAAACTTAAAATAAAAATCGGAAGAGAGGTCAGGTAATATATAAGAGAGGGATACTGAAAGCTCGGTGGGGTAAGTTGTCCATTAAAAAATTCATATACAAACTCTGCAATGCCAGCTTCAGCCAAAGTTGGAAAATAGGGGAGATGTAAACCTAACCTGAACACCCTAAGAAAAAAAGCGAGCATGAAGAGAATAGAAAAATATATGAGAGATTTTTTATTTTTATTCATAAATAAGTATGAAAATGAATTTTGTAATTTCAGTTATCCAAGTAGATTTTATAAAGACAAACTG
>JAAZFS010000242.1 GCA_012511615.1 Elusimicrobiota bacterium
AATCATATATGAGTTTAGTAGTCCGGGGATAGGGTTTGGGGCGGTGCTTGGGGGAATATCGCTTTTATTGGCTTTACTGTCTTTTCAGATTATCCCAATAAATATGGCAGGGCTTCTTCTTATTCTTCTGGGTGTTGTTCTTATGTTTTTGGATATATGGGTCTCTTCTTTCGGTATTCTTACTGTAGGAGGGGTGATAAGCTTTATATTGGGATCTCTCACACTTTATGATATACAGAAATTTCCTATAGGGCTATCTAAGAGTCTTATACTCGGAGCAGCCCTGTCTACGGGTGGGTTTTTTGTCTTTGCCATTGGGAGTGTGGTTAAAATACAATTTAAGAAAGTTACCACAGGAAAAGAAGGGATGAGAGGGCTTACTGGAGAGGCCAGAAGTATTCTCAAACCGAGTGGAGAAATTTGTGTAAGGGGAGAAATTTGGAAGAGGATCAGTCAGTCAGGTACCATTTATCCTGGCGACCCTGTAGAAGTTGAAAAGGTTGAAGGTAATACTCTTAGGGTAAGCAAATTAGGTCAGGAGGTCTAAAAGAATGGACACTTTAACAATTGCATTATTCGGAGTAGCCATAGTCGCGATTGGAATTTTAGTTATTATCATTGGAAGTGTGATTAAGACACAGTTTAAGAAATCCACCACAAGAAAAGAAGGAATGCTAGGGATTAAAGGGCAGGCTAGAAGTATTCTCAATCCGACTGGTGAAATTTTTTTAAGAGGAGAAATTTGGACAGGAGTTAGTGAGTTAGGTACCATCTATCCCGGAGAAGAAGTTGAAGTTAAAGGGATTGAAGGCAATACTCTTAAGGTAAGTAAAATAGAACAGGAGGTCTAGAAGAATGCTTTTTCTACTATTTGTGTTAGTTGTAATTTTCATTTCAGCCATAAGGATTGTAAATGAGTATGAACGTGGCGTCATCTTTCGCTTGGGAAGATTGGTGGGTGCAAAAGGACCGGGTCTTTTTCTTGTAATACCTATGATAGATAAAATAATCAAAGTATCACTGAGAACAGTGGTGTTAGATGTGCCGGTTCAGGAGGTTATCACAAAGGATAATGTGCCGGCCAGTGTAAATGCAGTTGTGTATTTCCGGGTGATGGATCCTGCCAAGGCGATTGTTGAAGTTCAGAATTATGTTATGGCCACATCACAGGTATCTCAGACGACTTTAAGAAGTGTTGTCGGAGAAGCTGAATTGGATGAGGTTCTCTCGGAGAGAGATAAACTTAACAGTAAGCTCCAGACGGTAATAGATAGGGCTACCGACCCCTGGGGAATAAAGGTGAGCATGGTGGAAATAAAGGATGTGGAAATTCCAGAGAATATGCAGCGGGCCATCGCTGCCCAGGCGGAAGCCGAGAGAGAGCGCCGGGCAAAAATAATTAATGCTGAGGGAGAGTTCCAAGCTGCAGAAAAAATTGCCCAGGCAGCGGAAGTACTCTCAAAGTCTGAAGGAGGTCTTCAGGTTAGGTTTCTTAAAACCCTGACGGAAGTAGCTTCAAAAAATACTGCTTCAAAATCGATGACAATCGTACCTGTGCCGATAGATCTTATCAGCGCTTTTCTTAAGAAAGATAAAGAATGACTTCCCAGAAAATGGAAATCCTAGTAATTCATGGCCCTAACTTGAATATCTTGGGGTAAAGGGAGCCAGGAATATATGGTAGTCGTACGCTCGGAGAGATAAATGAGATTATCCGCAAAAAGGCCGACGAGCTCGGATGCAAGGTGGATATATTTCAGTCCAACCATGAGGGAGAGATTATTGACCGTATTTCAGATTCTTCAGCGGATGCACTTATCATCAATCCCGGTGGGCTAACTCACACAAGCGTATCTCTTTTAGATTCTCTCAGGGCTTTTAGGGGTAAGGTTGTTGAAGTCCACCTCTCAAACATAATGGGAAGAGAAAAATTCAGGGAACGCTCTCTTACGGCTGC
>JAAZFS010000243.1 GCA_012511615.1 Elusimicrobiota bacterium
GCATTACTGATACAATATCCAGAGCTTTGGGAAAACGTTCATGGATTAAAACAGGAGTATTTTGCCAATAGTGAAAATACCGAGATTTTTTCTGCGTTGCGTACAAACAACGGCCCCGAAACAGCACGAGAATTACTTGATGGAGCAACACTCGAATATTACAACCAATTAGCAACTAGAACGCTTTCCTCACGCAATCTGAAAAACAAACTAAAAGAAATCATATTGCTGTTGAAAGAAAGTTATTTAAGGCGGTTGCTACAAAATCAGGAGGCTATCCTGGCATCGATGGATCTGACAGAAGAAGAAAGGACCGCCCTGGTAAAGCAGGGTTTTGATGTAAATCAGGAATTAAGAGAAGTATTTTATGAAAAATCCAGAAGTCTGGACAGAATAAAAGGGGAGAGGGCTACTAATGGCAGTAAATAAAAAGAAGAAGGAAGATCTTGAGATTAACGACGAAGTGGATGAAATGGATGAAGGAGATCCTTCAGATGAAAGTTTAAGCGAAGATGACTTGAACTCTGACGCAGATATTGACGAAGATCTTGAAGCTGAGGAAGAGGAAGAAGTAATAATAACACTGGATCAAATAGACGACCATGGAGTTACTGATGATCCGGTGCGAATGTATCTGCATGAAATCGGACGCGTAGCCCTGTTAACCGCAGATGAAGAAAAAATGCTGGCAAAAAAGATGGAAGCCGGCAAACGTATTCGTGAAATCCGTGAAAATTATATAGATACAAATGGAGTTGCTCCAACGCCCCTCCGTATAGTGCTGAATATGCTCGTCGACTTGGGGGACGCCAAGGAAACTTTCCGCTTGTTCCAGGAAGAACTTGGGCTTGACACCTCTGTCAATTTTAAAAAAGCGATAACCGAACCCGCAATTTTACAAAATCTTGTCAACGAAATTGACCCAAGTATTACGCAAAGCATCGCTAATAAAACTGGCAAGACTCTTGGAGAAGTCCAACAGGAATTGATAAATATTTCTTTGAATATACGACTCCTGCCGGAAGAAGTGATAACAGCCCTTCCGGAAAAGGCCACCCTGGAAAATATTGGGGAATTGGCTCACGACCAAGACTTTATTGATTCTGTTGAGATGAAAGACAGTAAACTTACAAATTACTTGAAAACAACTGAATTTGAAGCTGAAAAAGCAGAAAAGCATCTTACCGAAGCTAACCTCAGGCTGGTAGTCAGCGTTGCGAAGAAACATATTGGCAGAGGCATGCCATTGCTCGATCTGTTGCAAGAAGGAAACATCGGCTTGATAAGAGCTGTGGAAAAATTTGATTATCACCGCGGGTTCAAATTTTCCACCTATGCCACATGGTGGATTCGCCAGGCTATTACACGAGCTATTGCTGACCAGGCTCGCACCATCAGAATACAAGTGCATATGGTAGAAACCATTCACAAATTACTATCGGTAAGCCGTCAGCTTTCACAGGAATATGGCAGAGAGCCAACTCCCAAAGAAATTGGCGCTGAAATGGAGCTGACTCCGGATAAAGTAAGGGAGATTATAAAAGTAAGCCAACTGCCGGTATCGCTGGAAGCGCCGATTGGCGAAGAGGAAGACAGCCACCTTGGAGACTTTATTGAAGACCAGAACGTCGTCCCTCCACC
>JAAZFS010000244.1 GCA_012511615.1 Elusimicrobiota bacterium
GAAAATTTTGAAAGTTTTGCTGAGCTTCTACCAGAAGACTTTACCCCAGTATATCTGGGCACTAATCCAAGTGAAAAACAATTAGAAAGAGGGCTTAGTTTTGAGGGAAAAACCAATGTAAAAGATTTGATTGCCCTAGTAAGTCTTATGGATTTTCTTATTTCAAATGATTCGGGAATTATTCATATTGCCGCAGCACTCGGAATTGGGGTAGGTGCAATTTTTGGCCCTACTGTCCCAGCTCTCGGTTTTACTCCTTTTGGCTCTCGGCATGTAATTATTGAAAATAAGGACCTCAAATGCCGGCCCTGCAGTTTGCATGGACCGAGAACCTGCCCGAAAAAGCATTTTAAATGTATGCTTGATATTAGTCCTGAAGATGTTTTGATGCAAGTGAAAAAATTCTTTGAATAAAAAAATATTTTATCTTTCAAAAGAGGATAATTTTCCTCAAGTAGATCCTGACTTTTTTATAGGCATGCCTACTGATGGAGGTTTATATCCCGCCCTTGAAGAGGTAGTAGAGCTTGCCCAAGAAGGGGACCTAGTATTCATGGTTTTCTCTGGGCTTTTACCCACCGCTGACGACTTAAGTGCCTGGTCGGAGAAACTCTCTGATTTTGATTTGATTTCTATCTCTTCCAAAGAAAAATGTTCTTTTCCTAGGATTTTTATGCCTCTTCCTGGTCTTACTGGGGGGTCTCCCCACATAGTGGGTTTCAGGGTATCTCTATTAGAGGATTATTTTTCTTGCACTAAAACCTTACCCTTAAAACCCAGAGAAAATACCGGCCTGCCTTTAGTGGTTAGACTAATCTTTTTCAAGGCCCGGGTTTTTTCAATTATGCTTGAAACTGAGATTTCTTCTCCCAGAGGAATCGGACCAGCCAAACTTTTAAGTCTTATTTTTTCCCGGCGTCGACACCTAAGATTATCTCCTTATCGCTCGATTTTACACATCGTAAATATTCCCTGGTATTCTGGTTTGGCGGCCTATGCCTTTGATATGAGTCGGCAGATGAAAGAGATGGGGATAAAAACCGCCTTTGCCGCTTCTGCCTCTTCTCCACTTGAGAAGGCGGTATCTGATAAAGAGGTATTTATTCCGCTTTTGAGTCGCAAGGGTTTGGGAGCATTTGGGTCGGCAGTTAGGATATCTCGCCTGGCCAAATACTATGATTTTGTAGCAGCCCATACTGGAAGCTCTCTCTTTATTGCCCTCATGGCTTTCAGGCGTCCAAAGCGAATTATTCGCCTCAGGGCAGAAGGAGGAAGTATTAAAAATAATTTCTTCAATCTCTTTTTGCATCGCCGGCTTTTAAAGGTAATAGTACCCAATAAATTTACAGCCTCATTTATACCATTAGAACCAGAGAAAATATTTTTACTAAAGCCTCTTGTTGATACTGAACTTTTCTCTTTCTCAGAGCTTCCAGATGAAAACATTATAGGTATATCCGGCCGGCTGGACAGGGTAAAGGGCCATTATGAACTTATAAATGCTTTACCTAAAATC
>JAAZFS010000245.1 GCA_012511615.1 Elusimicrobiota bacterium
AAAGGCACTTAAGAATGATTACCGTAAGAAAGAGATGGGGCTTGCGGCTCGCTACCGGATTCTTGAGAAAAAGGAAGCAGAATACTCCACAAGAGTAGGAAAGGTACGCGAAAGTTATCGTGCTCGGCTTGAGGCTCTTGAGAATGAATTTAACGGTGAAAGAGAAAAATTTCAGGATGAGATTACCAAGCTTCGTGCGGACCATTCTCAGACAGTATCTGCCCAGAGAGGGAAGATACTTTCGCTTGGATTAGCTGTTGATGAGCTTAAAGAACGTCTGGCTGGAAAAGATAAGGATGATCATCTTCTTACCAAGCAGCTTAAGGAATATCAATTAAGATACAAGGAAATTCAGCACTTAGTAAGGGAACGAGACCAGGCTTACAAAGAGCAAATCAGAGATCTTGTCGCCGCTCAGCAAAGAGAGGAGAAAGCCTACAAGTTAAACATTGCGCGTCTCCAGGAAAGCTTCAGTCAGATTGAGTCTGCTCTCAGAGAAGAAATAGAAAACAAAAAAGGCCTACTCAAAGTCCGGGAGAAGGAACTTAGGTTGCTTTCGGAGGAGGTCGCCTCTGCAAAGAATCAGGCAGAATCTCTATCGGGAAGCATGGAGGAAAAATTTCACCGTTGGAAAGAAAAGGAAGTTGCTCTTAATGGCAAGGTAAGTGAACTCAGCCTGAAATTAAATGAAACTCTTGGATTACTATCGGTACGGGGTAATGAAATTGCTTTTATCCGTGAGGAGGTAGCTTCTTCAAGAGAGAAACTCAGGGAGTATAGTCGTAGAGAAGATGAACTTATTACTCAGATAAGAAATCTTGCTCTTGAGAAAGGAACTTCCGGCATGGAGCTCACAGCGAGAGTTAGTGAGTCCGAGAACCTCCGTAAGGAGCTATCTAATCTTCGGGCGGATAAGCTCCGCGTAGAAGAAGAAAACTCTGCGCTGATTCAAAAAATCACAGAAGAGAAGAGCCGATTTCTAGAGGAAACCGGGGCCCTGAAGAACCAGCTTGAGAGAGAAAGTCTCCGAGCATCTGAGGCGGAAATGCGGGCGAAATTTCAGGAGAGCCGGAGAGAGTCTGAAATTCAGATTTGGAAGACAGAGGCCGAACGACTGAGAGATAGTCAGTCCTACGAGAAAGAAGTAGTACTTGCAGAGAGCCAGTTTCTTAAGGAAGAAATTGAAAAACTCCGGGCCTTCTCTGCCGAGGCTCAGCAAGCCGCTGCAGGGCGTGAAGAGCAGGTGGCGGTGCTTCAGGCTAAGCTTGAAGATGAGCGGAAAAAAATGCAGGGAAAAATTGATGAGGCGCAGAGTGAAATTAGCGAACTCAAGGAGAGAATGCGTCTAGATTATATTTCCTATGATGAAGCAATCAATAAGAAAGAAAAGCAGCTCAGTCTTGATTATCAGCGGCGTTCTGATGAGAGAGAGGCCCACTGGCAGAGTCTTTATACCGAGAGAGAAAAAGAGCATCTGGGTGAGAGAGATGAGCTTAGGAGAGAATTAGATAATTTAAGAAAAGAGAAAATCTCGGTTGAGCGCCAATGGAATGTGCGACTTAAAGATAAGGAGGATGACCTCCGCGATCTACAGCTTGCTAAGGCTCAGAATGAGTCCAGAATTATGTCTAGCTTGAGAAGGTATCAGAAAGAGTACCAGCAGCTACGGGCAAAATCCATGTCTCTTAATTCTGCCCTAAGAGATCGTGAAGAGGAAGTTCGCGAACTCCGTCTGCGTTTCTCAAGGCGTGAGATAAAATGGAAGAGGGCTTATTCAATTAAGCAGAAAGAGGTCAGGCATTTGACATACGAACTGCAGAAAAGTAACCGTGGGACATTGAGAAAGATACTGGATGCCCTAACTGGCCATGATAGGAAGCCAGAGCCCGTTTCGGATAGTAAAAAGCCAGTAGCAGACCGTAGAAGCGTACTAAAGCAATAAAATCGATGGAAAAAATATCCTTATGAAAACCATATTCAAACTGTTTTTAAAACCTACATCAACTATAAAAAAAGTTGCAGCAGATGAGCCCCTTTTTCAAAGTGTGGCCATATTTATTGTATCGGTATTGGTGGGAAATTTTGGCTTAGTATCCAACTTTTTTATAAGTCCGCGCGCTGCGATATTTAATTCGTTTGCTCTTGTAGCAATCTGGGTTGCAGCCTTGATTCTTGCTGATTTGATGACCCTATGCGTAATAAGGTTCCTTCATCCGGCTCCATCTAAAAACCTCTATGCTGAGCGCTTTAGAAAATTTCTTATTGTCCAGATGTATGTTAGTGCTATTCTTATATTTAGGCCCATTATATCTTTATTCGCTCCAGTCAGTCTTGCTTGGGTTTTAATGTTTATATGGGGTGAAACCCTCTTGCTGATTGCCCTAGTAAATATCTGGGAAACTGAGGAAATTAAGGCTGCGATTGCTATAGGTGCTGGAGCAGTATTGGTTTTTCTTGGCGGTCACCTACTTAAGCCCCGGGAGCCTGCGGTGTGCACTGAAGAATTTAAAGAATTTTCCACTGCCATAGAAAGTGTGTCGGCCCCAGCCTTTATTAATATTTTTGAGCCAGTCCCAGAACCAGGTTCTTATAATAAAAATGATATTTTTGAATTACTCAAATGGTTTTCTTTGGAAAAACATCCACCTCTTTCCTTATATGCCCGTGCCGCCCAGGCTAGGCTTTGCGTGATTAGTGGTGAAGAAGAAGAAGGAGCAAAAATTTATTCTGATTTTCTCAAGAAGAAAGAAATTTCTCCCCTACTTTATAGAACAATAAAATTTTCCCTCAAGGGTCTCCTTGGCGATGAGGATTACGCGCTTCTTCCAGGTATTTGCGATGCCGCAGATTGGCATCCGATTCTCTCCTTTTGGAATATCCCGCAGACTTTTTCTGATTCAGGAAGTGAGGCCGGATGGATGAGTGTTCTTTATGATATTATTCAAAAGGGGGATATGGACGAATTTCGCCCCAGAGTGGATAAATTCATACAAAATTACAGTACTCAGGATTATGCTGACGATGTAAACTACTGGATGGGCCTTCGGATGTCAAAAGAAAAAAATTTAGAGGCCGCCCTTGACTACTTCGGAGCCGCTTTAGAAGCTTCTTACCCAGTTACCAAAGAAAGATGGGAGAAGGAGGGTCTTTTAAAATATTCGGACATGCTCTTGGGGGGGATTAATATTCTTCAGGAAGAATATAGGGTTCCTTCATCCTTGTTAGCCATGGGGGGGATTATGCTTTCTTCTGGGGATATAAGCGGAGCGGAAAAAAAGTTTCTTAGATTAAATTTTAAATTTCCAGGACACTGGTCTGCCGGTGCTGGGCTTTCATACGCGGCCACCTGCGCCGAAATATCTGGTGAGTTTAGGAGGGCTAAAAGAATATATCGGAAAATTATATCTGGGTATTCAGGAACTTTATTTGAGCGCCGTGCCTCTCTTATGTTGGAAATACTTCAGGATAGTAGTCTTGAAGAGCTTGAGCACTATTGCCTTATTCTTAAGGAATATCATA
>JAAZFS010000246.1 GCA_012511615.1 Elusimicrobiota bacterium
ATAACCTGAGCACCCTAGGTAAGGGAATTAAGCATATCCTGGTGTTTCTGCATCTGGTTTTTCTGAGGACGAATCAACAGAAAGTAAAACACAAAAAATATCAGTATTAGGGGCATGAGACTCATTCCAACTGGTGGTGGGGTCTGACCGTCAGCCGCAGGTGGCGAGGCCATTGCATAAGCGTTTCTTATCATTTTATCTCCTTGATTTTAATTATTTCGTATCTAAATTTAAGTAAGAGTTTTAGCCGTAATATTTAAGGATTTTTTCTTTTAGAGAGGCAAATTCTCCTGAAATTAAGGCCTTTCTCATATTAAGTGTCAATTCTACAATAAAATGCAGGTTATGTAAAGAATTAAGAGTATGACCCAGTATCTCCTTGCTCCTAAAAAGATGATGAAGATAGGCCCTGGAGAAATTAGTGCAAGTATAACAATTACACTCAGGGTCAGGCTTGCCAAAATCCTTGCGATAGGGAGCATTTCTTATAGGAATGATTCCCTGAGAGGTATAGAGCCAACCGGTCCTTCCATGCCGGGTTGGGATAACGCAGTCAAACATATCTACCCCACTTTCTACTGCATAAACTAAATCTGCAGGATCGCCCAAGCCCATAACATAGCGAGGCTTGTCTTCGGGTAGAAGCTGGGCAGTAAAGTCTATCATATCCCAAACCTCCTCCCTGGGCTCACCCACACTAACGCCTCCGATAGCGAAACCATCAAAATCCATCTTGCAGGTTTCACTGGCAGAATATTCTCTTAGTTTCTTATGAGAACCACCCTGCACAATACCAAACAGCATCTGATCCAGACCCGTAGTAATCGATTTTCTTTTGAGTTTATCAAAAGTTTTCACGCTCTCTGAGGCCCAAGCAAGCGTCTTTTCAAGAGCAGCGGCAGCCTCGTCCTCGGTATTAGGATAAGCCACGCACTCATCTAAAACCATGGCTATGTCGGATCCTATTATACTCTCTGACTCAACAACTGAGCTAGGAGTAAAAAACTTCTTCTCACCGTTTAAAGGAGAGGTAAATTCCACTCCGTCATCCCTAACCTTGACCAGTCCTTTGAGGCTGAATACCTGATACCCCCCCGAATCAGTTAAAATCGGTCCATCCCAGTTCATAAACTTGTGAAGTCCCCCAGCAGCTCCTATTACCTCTAAGCCCGGACGAAGGTTTAAATGGTAGTTGTTGCCCAATACTACTTGGCAACCCGTTGATCTGATTTGTTCAGGCGTCAGGGCCTTAACCGTCCCGGCCGTACCTACTGTCATAAATGCCGGAGTCTCAATAGGACCATGGGGAGTCTGAAGAACTCCCACCCTACCACCATTTTTAAAAGTTTTTACCTTAAAACTCATTTATTTCTCCTAATTTTTTCACTAAATTCTTATGAAATTTTTCTATGGACTCTTCTATGGAAATCTTCTATAGAAATTTCTACGGAATTTCTCTATGGAAGAATAAGCATAGCATCGCCGTATGATAAAAATCTGTATTCTTTTCTAATAGCTTCTGCATAGGCCTTGAGAAGTATTTCTTCTCCCTGCCCTGGTTTATAATTTTCTATGTAAGCTGCAACCAACTCAAGTAGGGGGGTAGAGGGAAGATGAAAATTAGTTAAAAATATATCAGCGCTTCTAAATCTATGACCCCTTTTTATAAAAAGTTCTGTCTGCCCCTTCTCTTCTCTATAAGCCTTATTATTTGCCCAGACCGTTTCAAGCGTCCTCATAACCGTTGTCCCGCATACGCATACTCTTGAAGCCTTTGAGAGTTTTTCCGCAGAAACTTTTGAAAATTCATAGAGTTCGGGAGCGGGTTTTTCGGAGGGCATAAAAGTACCTGGTCCCACATAAAGAGTTAAAGGAGCAAAACTAACTCCAGCTTTTTTTAATTCCTCCACAAGTTCCTCTGTAAAATGTAGCGAGGCGGTTGGAGCAGCTACCGAACCGGCTTTTTTTGCAAACAAGGTCTGGTAATCACTTGAATCTTTTTCATTTACAGGCCTTCTTTTTTCTATATAAGGAGGAAGCGGAATAGAGCCTGCTTTCAGTATGTCCTCAGGCGTCTCAAGTAGAAAAAAACCCCTCTCTTTTTTCTCTTTCACAAGAATTTTCCTGCGGAAATTTTCTGGGCCTACCTCAATAAAGGTCCCTTCTTTAATCCGAGCTGCTGGACGCCCCATGGCTTCCCAGAGTCCAGTATCCTTTTTCTCAAGAAGAAGAAATTCAACCTGTCCACCGGTCTCTTTTCTGCCATAAAGGCGGGCACTTATAACCTGGGAATTATTTACTGCAATTACATCTCCGGACCTAAGGTAATTGCCAATATCGGCGAACTTTTTATCTTCTAATTTTAAATTAGTTAAATTAAGAACCAGAAGCCGGGATTGATGGCGGGGCCGGACAGGCTCAAGAGCTATTCGCTCCGGAGGAAGATTGTAGATTATCTGGCTGGACAAGTTTATGGTCAGTGGATACGGCGGATATCTATACCGGGCAAATAAAATTTAAGGATTTCTTTAAAACCGGCACCCTGGTCTGCCAGCCCTCGGGAGCCCCACTGGCAGATACCTACTCCATGTCCCCATCCTCTCCCATAAAAATTATAGTCTGGGGCACTTCTATCAATAGCAAAAAGAGCACTTTTTAGATTATCCGGGCCCAGAGCCATCCGAAATTGGTGGCCCGTAATACTCAAAGTTCCTGTAGATGTTTTTAACTCCATCAAATCAATTCTTCCTGAATTTGTCCTAGATATTAATTTAATATCCAGAATATCACCAGCAAAATAACCAGCTGATTTTAGACGATCGGATATTTCCTCTGGAGAAATAGTAAAACTCCAACTATATCTGGGAGAGTCTGCACAGTAGATGCACTCCACGCCCTCCATATGGGAAAAAGAGCCGGACCAGACCTTTCTTACATCCTCGGTATGACCACCACAACATGAGAAGAAATATGATGGGATAGGTGCTCCATCTAAGTAGATGAGCTGACCCCTAGTCTCCTTAACTGCCCGGTCGGTATTCTCCGTTTCTACATCTTTTCCTCTGTAAACCTGGGAAAAGACATCATCTGTCAGATCAAAACCTTTGTCAGCATTTTTTCCTATGTTATTGTAAACATAGGTTCTTGATACAACCGCCTGAACTTTCAAGGCCTCTAAAGGCCACTCAGGATGGACTTCAACAGGTAGAACTCCTCTAAGATAATCCTCAACCTCCACCTCGTTTATTACCCTAACCTTTCCATCAAGAGGAATAAGTATTAGATTACCCCGGTAGCTCCGACCATTTACAGCAAGTGGCTCCAATTTGGGGCTAATGTATGCTCCTGCTTGGAAAGTTTCTTCATCAGTCCTTAAGCTTGAATCTTCCATAAAGAATTCTACCCACTCAAGACCAAAATTCTTGCGGCGGCCACGCTCAAGCGGCTCTAGGCGGAAACCACCAGGACTACTAATCAGAACTTTTTCTCCTTCAAATACCCTGACAGTAAGCGGAGCATGGTGCTTATTTCCAGACGAATAGACAGGCAGAGTGGTCTGTATGAAAAGAAGCGCAGTTAAGAGTAGCGGCTTTATTCTGCTAAGAACTTCTGCAAGGCGTTTAAGATTTTCGTCCACTTCTCGTAACTAAGGTCCTGAACGGGAATATATGAATGAGATATTTTAAACCCGTTTTCAAAACTCACGGCGCTGCCCGTGGGAGCGGACCAGGCGAGTGGACCAGTCTCAATAAGTTCTTTTACCTCCGGCCTTCCGGAGAGAGCAGCATAAAATACTCCAGCTGTATTTACCAGAGCATTAGCATCCGAATAGGA
>JAAZFS010000247.1 GCA_012511615.1 Elusimicrobiota bacterium
ACTTCCTCTGAATATATTGGGTCGCAGAAAATAATTACTGAGCATACGTTTATATTCTATGTAAATTATGTAATGACTCTTAGGGTTTACATTTCTATAAATTTCACTGAATCCACCCCCAGAATATCCAGGAGTTTCGGAAGAATTATAAAAAGGTTCAGGATCAGTAAACTCCAAAATACCAAGGTCATAATCTATCCTATATGTCCCCGCTGGCAGTGAAACAACTTCCCTATTATGATCCAGAAATTTTATTACAAAGTTGTCCCGCATAATCCTTGTAGAACCAAAACTGTAACGATTCTTAAGTTCGGTTGTGAATGTTTCATCCACGCTTTTGATAATAACAGGGTCAGAAGAGTAGCCTACTTCCCCACTTCCAAAGGAATAGCGGTATTCTACAGCGATTACATAGTTAGATTCTATCCTCTCTCTAAAATCAATAATTCCGGTCTTATTGTCTAAATAAAAGTCACGGCCAGCAACTAGCTGATAAAAATAACCAGTATGCGTCATGGTAGAGGAGTAAAACCCTACTGTCATCTCCGTCTTATTTTTCTCTACTATAGTCGTAGGATCCCGATCATCTATATAAATTTTAAGCGAGCCGGCATCTAAAGGAAGATGCGATGGATTAAGGTTGGCAGAGTAATATCTTCTACGAATATATGATGTATCCCTGATATCAACTTTTTGAAAAGAGGTCTGCCCATAAAACTCCCTGACATCAGTTGTTCCTTTTGTCTGGGAACCAATGGCCATAAATTTAAGCTTATCATATTGCCCCTTGACGCTGGCCCCAAATACAGTTTTGGAATATCCGACAAAGCTGGTTGAAGGTAGACTTAAATTAATATCACCAAATGCTGCCTGCTGGATTACCTCTCCGGGATCTCCCTTATAAATAACCGATATTTTCCTGGCATCCTCATCGTAGGCTGGTTTTGCATCAACATAATCTACATTGACGCTGATTTTATCCCCCACCTGCCCCTGAATTCTAACCTTCAGCTCCTGATCCATCTCGAAACCGCTTGGAACTCCTGCTGGAGTACCCTCAACGGTGCGCTTATCTTCATCTCCAAAATACCTGTGAAAACCGTACTTCATTGAGATTGATTTTCTGCCGGTTATGCTCATCTGGGCCTGATAGGGAAGTTCTGTCCTGACATCTGGATACATATCTGGACTGATTACAGTATCATCGGTTGATGAACGGGCCTCCTGAACTGCCTGCCTCATTTGATCAAAAGTATCCGTCTCTATGCCCTCTTTTACATCCAGCCAAAGTTTATTGTCAAAATCCAGCCAAGGACGGTTTTTTGTTTTAGAATCAAACTCCTCGGTAAGACTTGAAGGCTTTTCTTCAGTTATGGTACAAAAATCGAGTTCCCCTTCTTCTATAAGTGATAGCGATAGTGACTCTGCCTGTACCTGAACCTGCACCCCCTGACACAACACCAAAAACAACAAAAGGGGACGGATGTGAAAATGTGAAAGTTTCAATTTAATACCAGATCTGCCACAGCCTGAATTTCATCAGGCGTTTTGTTTTTAGAAATTCTTGTTAAAGCATGAGACACCGTAGAATAATCTTTTTTGATATATTTAGCTATATTCACATTAGTATGACCACAGTAACGGCTGGCAATATAACAGAAAAAAGAACGTGCCTCTGTTATTTTCTTACTACCTTTTTTTATTTTGAGATCTGCTGTGGATATATCAAACTCCTCTGCAATCCTAACTGCTAATTTACTTAAGGGGAGTCTCTCACTTTCAAGCGTTTTTCTTCTGTATCGTTTTCTTTTAAGTACTGATTTTTTAAATTCTGCATCACCCAAGACCGGTAGAGAACCAGCAGGATATAGTTCTTCTTCATTAAGAATAGATATTCCCTTCATAATATTGGAGAACTCCCCTCTCCGGCCGCTTAGAGAAATCAAATCAAAAAAAGCATCAGTATTGACCAGCGTATTCTTTCGTTTCCCCAGGTAGTCATCATATGAAGACCATTTCCATTCTGAAGGCTTCTCTACAAATCCGGCGCGGACTGGATTAAGATGTATATACTTTATTAGCTTAATCAGATATGTTTCTTTTGAACACAATATTGAACTGAAACGCCCCTGGAACAAATGTCCTGTTCTGGAATATTTTCTATTAAAGTATGCCGCATATCGAACAGAAATCGATTTCATTACAAGTGAAAGAGGGTCTGAGGCTCTTTCAATAAGAAGGTGAAAATGGTTTGGCATTAAAGCGTAGGCATATAAATCAAATGAATATTTAGAATATGTTTTGGAAAGAGAATCCAGAAAAAAACTGTAATCAGAATCGTCCCTGAATATATTCTCTTTTCTGATTCCACGGTTAAATACGTGATATAAGCCACCTTCTATATCAATTCTTGCTTGTCTCGGCATAAATAATTTTCACATTTTCACAACCGTCCCCCATCATTGTCCCCCATCATTATAAAGAAAAACCTTGCATTATTCAATCAAAATTTTTACACTCCATTCATGAAGATTTTCACAAAACATACTCTCAAACAGTTCGTTCAATACACTCTGGCAAGTCTCCTGCTTTTTACATTTATTTTACTTATGGAAAGAGTCTTTCAGCTGGCTGAACTTGTAATAAATAAGGGTGTTGCATTTACTGCAGTAATAACGCTCCTCGCCTACTCTCTACCCACTATCCTAGTGCTTGCGGCCCCTATGGCAGGTGTGGCTGGTGTTATTTTATCTTTTGGACGCATGGCCTCAGAAAAGGAGATTACTGCCATAAGGACCTCTGGAAGCACCCTTGGCCCAATAGTTATTCCTGTAATTCTGGCGGGAATTATCTTTGGAATATTTATGATACCTTTTAATTTATATATAGCCCCTATCTTCCAGTTTGAGTTTAGAAAACATTTTATCAATATTGCCTCGCAGGATCCGACCCTCCAAATAGAAGAAAACACTATTATGGATATTTCTCCCTACACACTTCTCTGCTCATCTGTAGATAGAGACAAACAAATGCTTGGTGAAGTGCTGATTTTTAAGGACGCTGTGAAAGAAAACCCAGCCATATCCATAAATGCAGACCAGGGGTCTTGGAAAATTCTCCCCGATGGTTCAACTAACCTTACCCTTTATAGTGGCGTTATTAAACATATAGATGGAACAAATCCTGCCCACTTCACATCAATACTTTTTGAAGAACATACCATGATGCTTCAGGCTCCCAAAAGTTTTCAGAGAGTAAGCAAGAATCTTGAAGCCATGACCGCAGGTGAAATAAAAGAAGAGATAACTAGGCTTAAAAACTTAGGGCATCCAACACATCAGGTTAGAACTCAATATCACCTAAGGTCAGCTCTGGCGATAGCCATACCTATTCTTCTTATAACGGGCATTCCCTTAGGCGTACGGGCTGAGAAAAAAGGAAGAACGATAGGAGTTGGTATCAGCATTTTTGTAATCGCGGCTTACTATTTTTTAATGGTAGCTGGACTTAAGCTAGCATTCAACGAAACTATTCCGCCGATTATTGGAGCTTGGATGGGCAATATAATTACTTTAATACTTGGGGTTTTTATGTTAAAAAGAGTATACGCAAAATGAAAGTCATTCGCCGATATATATTAAACGCCTACCTTTCTCCATTTTTTAAAGGGCTGGCCGCTCTAATGCTTATAATGATTGTAACTCATTTTTTTGATTTTCTCCACGTTTTCTTATCTAAAAAACCGCCTCTTTCATTAGTTTCAGTCTACTTTCTTAACAGATTACCCGAATGGTTTGTTCTCATACTTCCGGTTGCAACACTCTTAGCTATTTTATTTTCTCTCGGAACCCTGAACCGGCATCACGAACTTACCGCGATTAAAAGTTCAGGACTTAGGCTCCAGTACGTATTTATACCTATTGTTCTCTTCTCCCTTGGAATAAGTGTTCTTTCTTTTTTTATGCAGGAAACATTAGTCCCGAAAGGTACAGCAAAAGCAGAGTCACTTTTTCTTCAAATTCGAGACCGAAAACCCAAAAACATAAATACAGAAAGAAGAAACTTCAAACACATGGGCGAGGGAAGACGTCTCTATTCTATCGAGTACTTCAAAGATGGGAAAGCAGAAGGATTTTCCCTGATTGAATTTTTCCCAAACACATTCAGAGAGCGCCGACACTTATATGCAAAAAAAGCCAACTACACTGATGATAATGAATGGACGCTCAGTGAGGGTACCATAAGAGTCTTTGATGATAAAAAAGAACTCATTTCATTTTCGGAATTTCACGAACTTGTGCTTTTTCTAAAAGAGACGCCCGAAACATTTGCTAAACCAGAAAAAAACCCCGAACAAATGGATTTTCTCTCACTCCTTGCATACGTAGGAAAACTCTAGCGCGGAGGATTTACTACTCAAGCTGAGGAAGTAATATTGCACAATAAAATATCTTTTCCATTTTCAAATACCATCATCCTGATACTAGGAATTCCTCTAGCTCTTTGGAGTGGAACCAGAAACAGAACAACTGGCTTTTTTATGTCAATACTTATTGCTTTTATTTACTGGGGAGCTATTTCGGTTGGAAAAGCTCTAGGTACTCGGGGGGTTCTCTCCCCTGCCCTTGGAGCCTGGTCAGCTAACCTGATATTCCTAGGTTTAAGCCTAATAATGCTAAAATTCTCCCGCATCACCTGACTCTACAAATAAAAAACTAAACTCTTTCAATAAATTCTAAGACTTCAAATCACAAGCAAAGTGCACACTGAAGAATTCAGAGATTTTTTATTCCCCTCCGAGTTCTTTTCTAGCGAGATTGAGCGAGTTTTCAGAAACCAAGCGAGAGCGAGAGCATGTGCATAGTTTCCGGAATCTGCCCCGGATAATGCCCTAATTCTCTTGTGTAGTAAGCATAGTTCAAAAACTTCAGAAGTCCGAATCCGAATGTTGGATATCCCTGATATAGGCCAGCTCTAAGAGCCATCGCCTTATGAGGTGAATACTCGGCACCCAAATGAAGCTTTGTAAAAAAAGTAGCACTAATAAGATCTGCAAATTCAAGCCCTCTGATATCTGCGGCGAGTTTGAGAGAAGTTGAGGGCTTGTAACCTGCGCCCAGTGTCAGACTTCCCTTTATTACTTCCGAGGGGAGATCGGAATAAGCAAGATGAGTGGAGAAAAGATCATTTATTACCATCGAAAAGGCAAGTTCTTCGCTAATGTCGTATATAAATCCCAGGTCAAAACCA
>JAAZFS010000248.1 GCA_012511615.1 Elusimicrobiota bacterium
AGAACGTATTTTTTGGCCATAGTATCTACGGTCATCTCCATTCCGTCTTTCCATACATTGTACATGATTTTCTTATAGGCATCGCTTGTTTTCTCAACGCAGTCATAATAGAGCTTGGATGCATATTCAAGTTTCCTATAAAGAGTCTCTGGGCCATAGGGATCAAGGAAAAGAGCGGAACCTTCAAGGGTATCCGGATCAATTTCAGTCATATACTCTCTTGCTCCCCCAGTAAAGGCGCAGATATTAAGGTTGCCGTTCAGGGCTGCTCTCTGGTCACTGGTTCCGCAGGCTTCCATATTTTTCCTTGGAGTACTGATCCAAAAATCATATCCTCTGGCACCGTGAGTTAGCATCCTCATTCCATAGCCAGTAAGAAAGGTAAAGCGTCCGCGGAGTTCATCCGACCGCGACCAGTCTACAAAATGTTTGATCCATTCTTGTCTTTCACTGTCAGCTGGATGGGCAATTCCGCCAGCAAAGAGCTGAATTCCCAGTCCTTCTAGTTTTCCGTAGGGCGTATCATAAAGTTTATCCCTATCTCCGCAGACAGCCCTTACAATATCTTTAAACATTGGATACTGCTGCTTATAGTCAGCCAAGCGCCTGAACATTCCAGCGGTGGGCTTCTTTAAGTCATAGCTTATGTCCATGCCCAGATATTCTTTGGCCCGCCATGAGGCGTCTTCAAGAGCTTTCTTTTTATAGCTCTTGTGGATTGTCCATAAAAATTCTGGTGTCACCTCGTCAGCCTCCCTAAGCTCAGGAATCTGCCATTTTGGGGATGAACCGTTAATTATCCCAAATATTTTATTCCTATCTGTAAGAAACATATTCTTTGTAACTTCCCCATGTTCTTTTGAAACACCATTTGTCAGACAGGATAGGTGAATGGCTGCCCTAGTAAAATCTATAACATTTCCGTTTTGGAAATACTGAAGATATTTGTGGGGAAGATCCATGCTAGAAAACCAGTCCACTGGATATTTTTCCATTCCTGCAGGTACAGGCGTATGGGTTGTGAAAACTACCGGTATATCGGCATACTCCTTGCGCTCTTTAAGAAAGCAGGCAGCGGATATGGTATGAGCTTCGTTTAAATGCAGGGCATCTATACTCAGATTTAAAGCATCAAGTAGAAGGGGGACAACCTTACCGATTACCACCTCTTGTCTTAGCCTCTGTTTGCGGTCTCCAGTGTAAAGGATATCAAAGACTTCGCCATTACGAAGGAGATAGACCGGGATACCAGCTCTGATTAATTTATATACTGCAACTGGGTAATTTCTTCCTTCAAATGTAACTTCAATTACAAGAGGTTCTCCGTTTGAGTCTTGGACTTCCTCAATTGGCTCGTAGGTATAGTTTACTTCCTTAACAGCTCCATCTTGCCGACCATTTTTTATTCTCTGCTCCCAGTTATACTTATACATAGGAATGACCGCCGATACATCCGCACCGATTGTATGCATTCCTTCCATGGTGTCTCCAGCAAGGATGCCCAGTCCTCCATTAAAGTTGGCCTCTCGGGCAGCAGAGCCCATCTCCGGCATAAGCATCTCCATACAGAGATAAAGTATTTTTTTCCCTACAAATTCAGCCGCATTTTCATCGATCCATTTTGAAGTATTTTTCATATTTTTTATCACCTTTCTTTTTAAACTTATAAAACCAAAGTATAATAAAAAAAAATCAGCAATTCAACTTTTCTTTTCTAATAATTGCATAATGCAAGAATAATAGACGGAGAAACCAATAGATATATTGGGCAGCTGTTTTTCTAATCAGTGAAATAATCTAGGTGCTTATAGAGAAAATATTTGTCATTTGATTCTCTATTAGGTATACAATAGTAGGGAAAAAAAGTTTGACATTTCTTGGAGATTAAATATAAATATTTAACCATGCGTAGAAGAGTAATTATTCACGGCCATTTTTATCAACCACCCCGAGATAATCCCTGGACAGGGAGGACCAAGAGGGAGGCGACTGCTTTTCCAGCAAGAAACTGGAACGAGCGGATACACTACGAGTGCTATAAGCCAAACTCTGAGGCTGAATTAAATATTGATGGCCATGAGCAACTTATCAATAATTATGAGTACATATCCTTTAATATTGGCTCCACTCTTTCCGCCTGGATGATTAAGGCTCACGTAGGCACTTATAGAAAAATTCTTGAAGCCGATAAAAAGACTTCAAATGCCATAGCTCTTCCTTTTAACCATACAATTCTTCCACTCGATTCAGATCTTAACCTAAAAGCCCAAATAAGCTGGGGAATTAGGGAGTTTCAAGTCCGTTTCAATAGAAAGCCTGTAGCTATGTGGCTTCCTGAATGTGCGGTAAGTATGAGAGTCGCTGATGAACTTGTTAAAAATGGCATGAAGTACATGATACTTACAAGCGGTCAGGCCCTCGAAGTAAAAAGGCTGGGTGGAACCCGCTGGACCGATGTATCAAATGGAAATATCGACGTCCGCCGTCCCTACAGACTCTATACTCTTTCTGGACACATTGAGGTATTCTTTTCCGATCATGGCCTTGCCGCAGACCTTGCCTTCAACCGTCTTTTAGATAATCCCTATGCCCTAGCTGACCGGATAGAAAGACTCTTTGGAGGAAGCGATGAGGACCTTCTTGTTACGATTGCAACTGACGGTGAGACCTTTGGTCACCACCACAAGGGGGCAGAGAAGGGTTTGGCCCATCTTTTGAAATACGAGCTACCTGCAAGAGGGATAGGCGTTACGAATTTTGAAAAGTACCTCAGTGACACCAAAGTGAATTGGGAGGTCCGTATAAAGGAATACTCCTCCTGGTCTTGCATGCACGGAGTTGAACGCTGGCGAAGCGCCTGCGGATGCGGTGCTGAACATGGCAGCAACCTTGACTGGCGGGAACCACTTAGAGAAAGCATAGCCTGGCTTGGTGACAGAATGATAGAGCTGGTTTATAAACGGGCCGAAAAGTATTTTGTCAACGGCATAGAAGAAGGAATCAAGGCTTACGGAACTGTTCTTGCTAATGTCACTCAGCTTGAGAAATTC
>JAAZFS010000249.1 GCA_012511615.1 Elusimicrobiota bacterium
CCTATGAGCAGGCTCATGCACGGGGTGTGAAAATTATCGGCGCGACCAGTCACTATGTTACTGAAGAGTTGGATGAAGGGCCGATAATAGAACAGGATGTAGTAAGAATATTTCATCGTGAGAGTGTGGAAACCATAAAAAAGAAGGGGCAAGATCTTGAAAAAGTCGTACTTAATCGAGCACTCTCTTGGCATATTGAACGTCGTATACTTGTCTATGGCCCAGACCAAGGAGCCAAGACAGTAATTTTTAACTGACCCATGAATGGAATCCGTTTACCATCCTATAAAAGTAAAACCAATCAGAAAAAAATAGAGGATATGCCTCTTCCAGAGCGTGTCTTACTCTATGCTTCTCAACATATTGGTTGCCCGTCAAAGGTAATTGTCAAAAGAAGGGATGAGGTCGCCCGTGGTCAGATTGTAGCCAAGGTCGGTGGAGCTTGCTCTGTAAATCTTCATTCTCCTATTGCAGGAAAAGTAGTGGAAGTTTCTCTTTTAGACCGCCCTTCTGGTTCTCTTTGCCAGACCGTAGTTATTGAAAACACGGGTGGGCCGCAGGAGATTGAATGCTTGGAACCCTTGAAAGACTTAACCCCAGAAAATATTAGGCAGAGAGTTCTTGATGCCGGAATAGAGGGGCTTGGAGGCGCGGGATTTCCCACTCATATAAAGCTGTGTCCGCCAAAAGAAATCAAAACAGTTTTACTTAACGGTGCTGAGTGTGAGCCATTTTTAACGGCGGATGAAAGAATTATGGTTGAAGATGCTGACAAAATAGTTGGCGGTCTTGAATATATGAAAATCTCAGTTGGTGCCCAGGAGGCGGTTATTTGTATAGAAGACGATAAGCCTGAGGCAATAAAAGCTATGAGAGCGGCGGCTGAGAAAAAGGAAAATATTCGCTTAGAGGTCCTACCCAAAATATATCCGCAGGGCTGTGAAAAGATGCTTATAACCAAGGTTACTGGTCTAGAGGTTCCTTCTGGCGGACTTCCCCATGATGTAGGGGTAACGGTCCACAATACTGGAACCTGCCTGGCTCTTTATGAAGCTGTTGTGGATGGAAAGCCCCTGATTGAAAGAGTCTTAACTCTCAGCGGACCGGAAGTGCCTGAGGGAAGAAATCTAAGGGTTTCTATTGGGACTCCAATTTCTGAAATTCTCAAGTTTTCCCAGATATCTTTGGAGGGTAATTACAACCTCATAATGGGAGGGCCTATGATGGGTTTTTCTGTCGATAATATTGAAACAGGAATCATGAAAACTACCTCGGGAATTTTGCTTCTCAAGCCTGAGAAAACTACTGAATACCCTTGCATAAAATGTGGTAAATGTGTTATTGCATGTCCGATTCGCCTTAACCCTCAGCTTTTAAACAAGATGTATTCTGTAGGAGCCTTTGAAGATATGGCCGGTGCGCATCTTGCGGACTGTATTGAATGCGGATGCTGTGCATATATCTGTCCCTCAGGAATACCTCTTACGCAGAATTTTAAAGCAGCTAAAAGGAGAATTCAGTGACACAAGAAGCTTCCGGAAAAAAAATGCTTGTGGCCCTTATTTTAACCTCTTTTTTCTCAGCGCTTTCACTTGGGTTTGTTCACAGGGTTACACTGGACAAAATAAAGGAGAGTAGCGAGGCCATGATAGCTGAATCAGTATTCAGGGTTTTGCCCGGAATTGACTCTTATGAAGAGGTGCAG
>JAAZFS010000250.1 GCA_012511615.1 Elusimicrobiota bacterium
GCTTTTGAGAGTGTTACTCCGAGCGGGCTTTAAATTTGGAGTGAATGGCGAGAATTCTTCTGGCTGCAATTTCCTTAAGGCCGGTGTCTAAGCTGTTTCTGTGAAGGAGAGCCCAGAGATGAAAGGCCTCCTCATAATAAGCATTTCTCTCATATATCTGAGCAAGCATAGATTTTAAATCATCGGGCAGATCTTTAAGGCGGGCGAGAGCATTCAATGAGGGGAGGGCTTCCTCGAATTCATCATTGTTTATGTATATAAGGACCGTTCTGAGTGTTCGCATCCTCCATAGTAGTTCTTCATAGTATTCATATTTTCCAGTTAAAAGAAGATGAGCACCTTCGGTTTTAATGATTGAATCCAATCTAAATTTGACTCCCATTTCTTCGAGAAAATCAATACCCTCATCAAGGAGTTCAAGGGCCTCCGGGGCTCTCTTTAAGTCCCAAGCTAGGGTTGTAGCTCCGGTCAAATAGGCGTGGGAAAAGAGAGGATCCAGTCGGGCAACTTGCTGCCAATATGATAAAAGAAGGGGGTAGCGGGCTAACTCGGCTTCTTTCTCTCTTTCAAGCTCCGTATAGTCGGGGTATCTATCGCCGTAATACTGAAACGCCTGTATCCAGACAATATCGGCAGCCACACGTCGCATACCTAAAAGTGAAGCCCAAAAAGCTGATGGAGTTCCTAGAGGAAATTTTTTTGATAGAAGTGGCGGGTATGGTGATTTGTCAGGCAAGGATGGAGTGAAAAAAATTGCGGATATCCAGAGAAGAGCCGCAAGAAAAATCCTCATAAGTCTTTCTTTCTAAATAGCGCGGAGGCAAATAGAAGTAGGGCAGAAGAATAAAGCAGAGCATAGGATGCCATTTTAAGAAAATCGTTAGGGGTAAAACCTCCGGTAAAGAAAGTATCCTTACAGTTTAGCGCGGCAAGATCGGGAATAATATAGGATACTCCAGCAAGGATTAATCCCGCTATCGATAAACCATCTGCCGAGAGTGTAGCCGCAAGGTGGCGAATTTCAGATGAAAAATGTCCAGTAGCCCATAAAAAAGAAATTATAATGAATGAAGATACTGATGAGGTTGATACAAGTGATATTAGAACCCCTGCCGAAGATACTATCATAAGCTTTAAAAAAACTGATGAGGATAGGGCAAGAATAAACCCTGTAGGGTTCCAACCTTTGAAAGCCAGAAGCACTCCGAGAGCAAGAGACATTAAAATTATATAAACAGCAGCTAGACCGAGAAGTCCCATGTATTTTCCAATTAAAAAAGAATCTCTACTTACAAGCCGGGAGAGTGTTAGGTAGAGAGTTTTCTGCTCTATTTCCTGAAGGATGATTCTAACTGCGATAAAGGTGGCTGTAAGAAATGCGAATATTTCTATGGCTGCAGAGCCTAAATCGGTTATTACCCTTATTTCTTGATCTGGGGCTAACATGGAAAATAGATATCCACTTCCGATAATGATTAGTATATATAAAATTAATATTAGAAAATTTTTCTGCTTGAAATTTTCTCGAAAAGTGTGGGATGCAACTATTAAGGATTCTTTAATCATTTAAATCTTTTTCTGCTTTTTCAATTCTGCGAAGAAAGTCTTCTTCCAAATTCTCATGCGGACTAGTTATTTTAATTATTCTTCCTTGATGGATCATGGCTACTCTATCGGCTAGCTTTTCCACCTCAGAAATTATATGGGAAGAAAAGAGTATGGTTCTTCCTTCTTCTTTAATCTCTTGAATAAATCTTCTGATATCCGCCATACCTCTTGGGTCCAATCCGCCCATGGGTTCATCCAGAATAAGAAATTCTGCATCGGAAAGTAGTGTTTGGGCGATTCCTAAGCGTTGGAGCATCCCTCTTGAAAATCCTTTGAGTTTTTTTCGAGCATGTTGGGTAAGTGAGGTATAGCCTAAGACTGTATCTATTCTTTCTCTTAAATAATTACCCCTAAGTCCAGAGAGTCGGCCCCAGAAAGAGAGCATCTCTAGTGGGGTGAAGTCTCCCTTAAAGTAAGGAATTTCAGGCAGGTATCCAAGCCTGGATCGAAGCCTTGGGTCAGATCCATCTGAATTAAATAAACTCACCTCTCCCGAATCAGCTGAAGTAAGTCCAAGGATTGTCTTAATACAAGTGGTCTTTCCAGACCCATTAAGTCCTATAAGCGAGAATACTTCATTTTTTTTCACGCTAAAGCTGACCCCATTTAAAGCCTTTGTTAGCGTCCCACCGAAAATAGAGGGTTGGAGAAAGGATTTATAAACCTCTTTAAGTCGAAGGATTTCATCTTTTTCGCTTCTAGCCATAAATTTATTATATTGAAGATAGATAAATTAATCAACCTTTCAGAGCAGGCTCTCTTTGAGGGGTAATATATGGGCAAAAAACACCTGATTGGGCTTAGAATTGAGAAGGAGGGGATGAGAGACTAGCAGACATTTTTCAGAAAATTTCTAATGGGATAAAAACCAAAAAATTATGTATAATGAATTTTGCAAATTTTATTTTGGGGTTTGGAATATCAAAATCCTTAATCTAATCAATATATGTTGACAGGATTATATGTATTTGATATAAAAACATGAAGTTTTGATGTTTATTAATCGGAGGTGGTAAAATAACAGCTGATAGAAATAAGACGAGGGTAAATGAAGACATACGAGCTTCACATGTTCTCTTGATAGATACTGATGGAAATACAATTGGAATAGTGACAAAGAGCGTGGCTATTGATAAGGCGCGAGACAGAGGACTTGATTTGGTAGAGGTCGCCTCTCAGGCAAATCCCCCTGTATGCAGAATAATGGAC
>JAAZFS010000251.1 GCA_012511615.1 Elusimicrobiota bacterium
CTCACAGAGAGGATAAACGCATTGACAGGCCATGTGAATATTCACTAGAAAGATTTCCACTCCATATATAGTCTTCTAAAACTCGTTTCTAGAAAAAGAAAACGTCTGGATTATGTGAAAAAAAAGCAGCCAGAAACATATCAGGAATTAATTAAAAAACTAAAAATAAGAAGATAAAATAAGTAAGAAAAAAATAAGACAAAAAAGTAAGGAAAAGCAGGAAATGACGAAATTCACAGAAAGTATTGATGTAAACGGAAGAAAATTAAAAATAGAAACAGGCGAACTTGCCCGGCAGGCCGGGGGTTCAGCCCTTATATCTTATGGAGATACGGTTGTTCTGGCAACCTGTTGCGTTGAAGAAGCAAGAGAAGGGCAGGACTTCTTCCCACTTATGGTTGACTACAGAGAGAGAACCTATGCAGCAGGAAGAATACCTGGTGGCTTTTTTAAAAGAGAAGGCCGTCCGCAGGATAAAGAGACCATTAGCGCCCGTCTGATTGACAGACCCATAAGACCTCTTTTCCCCGAGGGTTATATGGATGAGGTGCAGATAGCCCTAACAATACTTTCTTCTGATGGAAAAAATGATGCAGATATACCAGCTTTGATTGGAGCCAGCATTGCGACCTCTCTTTCTCCTGCCCCCTTTATGGGACCGATTGCCGCTGTGCGGGTGGGGAAAATTGATGGAGAATTCATAATAAATCCAACATTTGAAGAAATTGAAAAGTCTTCTATGGATTTAGTTGTCGCTGGAACTGAAGAAGCAGTTACCATGCTTGAGGGACAGGCAGAAGAGGCTAGTGAAGAGGAAATTCTTGATGCTATTTCTTTCGCTCAGACTGAGATAGTAAAAATCATAGAACTTCAGAAAAAAATAATTGAACAGGTCTCTCCTGAAAAAATAGACTATGTTGCCCCTGAAAAAGACTTATCACTTTTTGAGCAAGTTAAAGATGAGGCATCACCTCGCATAACAGAAGTTTACCGTGCTGCACTTAAGAAACATGAACGCTATATGGCTCTTAAGGAGATAAGGGACGATATACTTAAGTCTTACGAAGAAAAGGGTGAAGAATGGCTTGAAAAACTCCCAGAAATCAAGGATGCCGTTGAAGAAACCGAGAGGCTGATTCTTAGAAAACTTATAAGGGAAGAACAGCTACGCGTTGATGGTAGAAAACCCGACCAGTTGAGGAAAATCACCTGTTCTGTTGGACTGCTTCCAAGAACGCACGGATCGGCAGTCTTTACAAAAGAAGAGACCCAGTCTCTTGCGGTAACCACTTTGGGAACCGGTTCAGACCAGCAGATTATGGAAGAGCTGGGGGGTGAATATAAAAAGAATTTTATGCTTCATTATAACTTTCCTCCCTATTCGGTTGGAGAGGCTCGTCCAATTAGAGGACCCGGCAGAAGAGAAATCGGTCACGGTCTACTCGCAGAGAAAGCCATCTATCCTATGCTTGCTTCGAAAGAGGATTTCCCCTACACCATAAGGGTTGTTTCCGACATACTTGAGTCCAATGGATCTTCTTCCATGGCCAGTATATGTGCGGGTTCAATGGCCCTGATGGATGCGGGTGTTCCACTCAAATCGATGGTTGCAGGAGTGGGAATGGGAATCATAGATAATGTCATATTGACAGATATGATTGGGGATGAGGATCACTCTGGAGATATGGACTTCAAGGTGGCCGGCACCAAGGACGGAATTACTGCTATCCAGATGGATATTAAAATCTCCGGTATCAGCCGCGAAGTACTTGAAAGGGCGCTTGCCCAGGCAAAGACAGCCCGACTTGGGACGATTGCTGAGCTAGAGAAAGTTATATCCGAATCCAGAAAAGAGTTCTCCCCATATGCACCGCAGCTTGCTACCCTGAAAATCAAACAGGATAAAATCGGTGCTCTGATTGGTCCCGGTGGGAAAAATATTAAAAAGATACAGGAAGACCTGAATGTGAATATTGATGTAGAGGATGACGGTACTGTCATCATAAGTGCAAATTCCAAGGTTGAACTTGTATCTGCAGAGAATATGGTCAGGGGTTTTACCGATGATGTAGAGCCTGGAAAAACCTATATGGGCACTGTTCAGAAAATTATGGATTTTGGAGCCTTTGTCCAGGTTCTTCCTGGAAAAGATGGCTTAGTGCATATATCCGAACTAGCCCCTTACCGGGTAGGAAAAGTTACAGATATTCTCCAGGAGGGCGATACGGTAAAAGTGAAATGTCTTGAAATAGACGATCGCGGAAGAATAAATCTCAGCCGTGTTGCAG
>JAAZFS010000252.1 GCA_012511615.1 Elusimicrobiota bacterium
CTCTTTATACCGACCTTAGGACCTATCTGCCAGATAATCTTAATGTCAAAATGGATATCGCCTCAATGAGCAACTCACTTGAGGTCTGGTCCCCCTTCCAGGATTATAAGCTAATAGAGTTTGCTGCAAGTCTTCCAGACAAATGGAAGCTTAAAGGGAAAACATCCAAATATATTTTAAAAGATACCTTTAACGAACTTTTACCACAGGAGATTATCAAGAGACCCAAACAAGGTTTTGGGCTCCCTCTTGCTCGCTGGTTTAGGGAAGAGGAAAGTAACTATATAAAAAGCATTCTCCTATCGGGAAAAGCCCTTTCAAGAGGTTATTTTAAAGCCCAAGCAATAAGACGGATAGTAGATGATCATATGGCAGGAAAGGCTGACTATGCCTATCCAATCTGGACACTACTAGTCCTAGAGCTCTGGCATAGAGAAGTCCTAGATTAAACATGAAAAAATCTAAGAAAAAAAAGAAAATTCTTTTTGTTATTAACTCTATAGAAAAAGGAGGAGCAGAGAGACAAATGCTCTATATTCTACAGCATATTGACCGCTCACTCTTTATCCCCCATCTGATAATATTCAAGAAAACAGGAAGAGAAAAAGAGCTTCTGCCAGAAGATGTTCCATACACCCTTTGTCCACTTTACGGAGGATTTTTCTCTAAAATTTACGGCCTTTTTCTCTATATTTATAAAGCAATAAGTTTCCGCCCAGACTTTATTCTTTCATATTTGTGGAAGACAAATCTTTTAAGTATTTTTATAGGGAAAATAACTTTTAAAAAAGTCATCATTTCTGAAAGGACCCATCTTTCTATTCATCTAAATGAGTACAAATTAAATTATTTCTGGAAAAAACTGATACGTATCATCTACCCTCTTTCCTATAGAATAATATCGGTATCAAAGGATACAGAAAAAGATCTGATTAACAATTTTGGGATTAAGGAAAATAAAACTATAACAATTCCCAATGGACTTGATATTGAAAAAACCAAGAAACTAGCCAATAAAAAAAGACCACTAAATGAAAAATATATTTTCTCTTGCGGTAGACTTTCTGTTGAAAAAAATTATGAACTCCTGATAAGAGCTGTAGCCCAATTACCCAATCTGAGCCTAGTAATAGCCGGAGAAGGTCCTTTAAAAGAAAAACTTTTACAGGAGGCTGAGGAACAAAATCTTAAACTTATACTCCCTGGACACCTTACCAATCCCTTTGTATGGATGAAACATGCGGAAATCTTTTCTCTTACATCTTTTTATGAAGGATTTCCCAATGTCGTGCTTGAAGCTATGGCGGTTGAAGTCCCGGTAGTCTGTTTGGACTTTCCCGGAGGAACAAATGAATTAATTGAACACAATTATTCTGGGATAATAGTAAAAGAACGGGATGCAAAAAAACTTGCAGAAGAGTTTAAAAGACTTTTAGAGGATAAAAAATTAAGAGATAAAATAAGCCAACAAGCTTCAGAAAAAATAAAAGAATTCAGTATTGAAAAAACAGTTTTACAATACAAAAAAATCTTATCATCTAACTTCTAAGATATTTGAAAAAAGCCTCTCATATTTTTCAATTATAATTTCGGGTGCAAAATCAGAGGCCCGCTCAACTGCCCCTTTTATCAGTTCTTCTCTATAATTTTTGTCCCCCAGGACCCTGTCTATCGCCTCTGTAATCGCCTTATCCGATCCCGGACTAACAAGGATTCCGCTCAGACCAGGTGTGATAATATCTGCAGGTCCACTCCTTACATCAGAAGATATTACCGGAACAGCTAAAGCCATGGCTTCCAAAATCACATTGGGAAAGCCTTCGTATTTAGATGAGGAGAGGACAAAAAGGTCACACTCTTTCAATAGGGGATAGGGATTGGCTTGGTAACCACAAAAAGACACCTCTCTTTTAACCCCCAAATCGGCAGCAAGTCGCTCTAGATTTTTTCGTTGGGAACCTTCTCCGATAATAAGCAGTCTTGCTGGTTTTTCCATGGTGTATTCAGAAAATGCCCTTAAGAGAATATCAAATCCCTTGTGGGTCTCCAGTCCACCCATTGCGCCTATTAGGGGTTGGGTCCCTTTTCTGGCTCTTACCCCTCTTAATTTTTCTAAAGATTTTTCTTTTATAAGTGGAATATCCACCATATTGGGAATTATCCTTATTTTTGCTGGATCCGCACTCAAGTTTTCAATCAGGTCCTTACGCATAGCC
>JAAZFS010000253.1 GCA_012511615.1 Elusimicrobiota bacterium
CTCATGGCCCTATCGGGTTGTCTACAGGGCAAAATTTCCCAGCTAATACTGGTGGATTACAGCCAGCGGGCCCTTGTAGAGGCCGAACGGTTTAGAGAAATTTTCGGAGATGGTAATTTTTATCTTGAGATGATGAGGACAGGTCTATCAGAGCAAGATAAGGTGAATGAAGCCCTCAAAACCATTTCTGAAAAAACTCTCATCAAGTGCGTTGCAACTAATGACGTCCATTACATAAGTAAGGAAGACGCATACGCTCAGGAAATACTTATGTGTGTCGGAACCGGAAGGATGATCGACGACCCGAAAAGAATGAGATTCAATTCAGATGAGTATTACCTGAAATCTCCTGAAGAAATGTATGAACTCTTTAGCGACTACCCCGAAGCGGTTGAAAACACTGTTGAGGTAGCGGAAAGATGCAATCTTAAACTTGATTTCGGAAATTATTTTCTTCCAGAGTATGAAATTCCAGAGGGTTATACTACCGGAGGATACTTAGAAAGCCTATGCTTGGAAGGGATTAAGGAGAGATATGGGGAAAATCCAGCTCCTGAAGTAAAAGAACGTCTCAGTATGGAAGTAGAGACCATAAACCGACTTGGGTTTCCAGGTTATTTTCTCATATGCTGGGATTTCGTTAATTATGCAAAAGAAAATGATATACCAGTAGGGCCGGGTAGGGGGAGCGGAGCCGGTAGTATAGTATCCTATCTCTTGGGTATAACAAATATCGACCCTCTTAAATACGGTCTTCTCTTTGAACGATTTCTTAATCCCGCAAGACAATCTCTCCCCGACCTTGATATAGATTTTGCCGATACAGGAAGAGATAGAGTGATAAGTTATGTAGAGGAAAAGTATGGAAAATCTCGGGTTGCTCAGATAGCTACTTTTTCCACACTTAAGGCTAAGGCTGCTTTCAAGGATGTTGCCAGAGTTCTTTCTATACCCTTTGCTGATGCCAATCTTGTCTCCAATCTTATTCCGGATGGTCTTACATTCTATCGGGCTCTTGAAGAAGAAAAGGAGCTGAGAAAGATATACGACTCTGATGATAGGGTTAAGCAGGCCCTGGATATAGCCCGAACAATAGAAGGCTGTAAAAGACAGCCCGGTGTCCATGCTGCTGGAGTAGTTATTGCACCTGGAGAGCTCTCTGAATATGTGCCCAGAGGACTGAGTAGCGATAATAGGGGTGTTACCCAGTACGAGGGCGATGACCTGGTAGATTTAGGTCTTCTTAAAATGGATTTCCTAGGATTGAAGAATCTTACAATAATTCAAAAAGCTCTTGAGAATATAAAAAATACCACTGGAGAAAATCTTGATATAGAGAAAATCCCCCTTGATGATCAAAAAACTTTTGACCTTCTTTCTGCTGCGAAGACGCTGGGAGTAGTTCAGCTTGAAAGTACTGGATTTCAGGGGCTTCTAAGAAAAATGGGCGTTGATCGATTTGAGGATATCATCGCACTTGTTGCCCTATATCGGCCGGGTGTTTTAAGTAGCGGTATGACGGATGAGTATATTGAGCGCAAGAACGGAAACAAGCCTGTAGAATACTACGATCCTTCTGTAGAAGATATTCTTAAAGAAACCTACGGAACAGTCCTCTACCAAGAGCAGGTCATGCAGATTGCCCGTAAGCTGGGTGGTTTCTCTCCCTCGCAAGCAGATGATATGCGCAAGGCCATGTCAAAGAAAATACCTGAGGTACTTGAAGAACTCAGAAAAGAGTTTGTGGCCGGTGCCGTAAAGAATGGGATGACTCAGAAAAATGCCGATTATGTTTTCAATCAGCTTGCAAAATTCGGTCAGTATGGATTTAACAAGAGCCACTCGGCTGCCTATGGTCTTATCACCTATCAAACAGCCTATCTTAAGGCTAATTTTCCCACACAGTACATGTGTGCGCTTCTTACCTGTGACCAGGATCGGACCGATAGGGTAGTCACATATGTTCAGGAATGTGAGAGAATGGGTATAGAAATTTTAAGGCCTGATATTGAAAAATCTTTTGCCGACTTTACAATTGAGGGTGAAGCCTCCATACGCTATGGACTTAATGCGATAAAGGGTGTCGGGCGTATTGCGATTGATTCTATTGTGAAAGCGAGAGAGAAGGATGGGACTTTCAAAACTTTTTATGAGTTCTGTACAAGGGTAGAACTTCAGAAGGTAAATAAGAGGGTCATAGAGGCACTAATCAAGGCAGGAGCCTTTGATGGGCTAGAAAAAGGCCGCCGTCCTCTATTTAATGCGGTAGAATCCGCAATATCACAGGCCGCCTCCTACCAAAAAGATATACTTGCCGGACAGACTTCTTTCTTTGATCTTATAGACGGTAGCGAGGTTCCAGAAATAGAAATTTTTGATGCAAGTGAGTGGAGAGAGAGCGAACTTTTAGCCTATGAAAAAGAAGCCCTTGGATTTTTTCTATCTGGGCACCCTCTCGGTAGAAAATCGAAAGAATTACTTAATTTTACAAGCGGAGAAGTGAAAGAAGTTAGTGAAAACTTTGAAATAGGAAAAGAACTTGCTCTTGGAGGCATGATAAAAGATTCCAGGAAGATAAAGACCAGAAAGGGTGATATGATGGCTGTATTTATGCTGGAGGATCTCTCTGGTAATATTGATTCGGTTATTTTCCCCTCATGTTTTACTCCGGAAGTAGCAAAATTAGTCGTCAATGACAGGATAGTAATTGCCCGAGGTCGGCTTGATGACCGAAAAGGGAGTAAACAGCTTCTTGTGGAGCACCTTACCCCGCTTGAGGATGCGAAAAAAAGCCTAGTAAAGAAAATGCTGATTAGGCTGGGTCTCTCCACTTCGATTGGAGATGTAGAAAAACTCAAGAGGCTTATTAAAAAATTCCCTGGAGATATCGACCTTGAATTTGAAATTAAGACAGTAAACTTTGATAATATCAGGATAAGCTCGGGAATCAAGACGCGGCCCAGCCAAGGGCTTTTGAGCGAGCTTAAGGGTATGTTTGGGGACGATTCAGTGGAACTGATAGGCAAGTATAAGGCCTAAAATATTAATAGGATTTTTTAAATTAAGGAGAAAATTATGAAAAAGAGACTAAGGGGAAATATGCTGATAGCTCAAGGGGGCGGTCCAACGGCTGTAATTAATTGTTCCTTGGTGGGGGCAGTAAGAAAAGCCCGTGGATACGAAGAGGTGGAGGCAATATACGGTTCTTTAAATGGAGTCAACGGCATAATAAACGAGAGAATGGTAAACCTCTCATTTGAAAGCGAGAGAAACTTAAATGAAATAGCTTATTCTCCCTCTTCGGCTCTTTTTTCTACCAGAGATAAACCCGATGCCGATTATTGTGCAAAGATATTCAAGGTACTCGAGGCCCATAATATTAGATACTTTTTTTACATCGGCGGAAACGACTCATCTGATACACTCAGAATAGTAAAAGAGTACGCAGATAATGAAAATTATGATCTCTGTTGTGTACATATACCCAAAACCGTGGATAATGATCTGGTTCTAAATGATCACACACCCGGCTATCCTTCGGCAGCCCGTTTTGTTGCAGAAGCCTTTATTGGGCTAGACCTTGACAACAGGTCGCTTCCGGGAGTCTACATAGCGGTAATTATGGGTAGACATGCTGGTTTTCTTGCAGCTGCAAGTGCCTTGGCTCAGAAGTATGAAGATGATGGTCCCCACCTCATATATCTTCCAGAAAGACCCTTTGATATAGATTCTTTTCTTGAAGATGTAAAAGCTGTCTATAAGAAACATGGTCGATGTGTTGTTGCGGTATCCGAGGGGATACAAGATGCTTCAGGTCAACCCATAGCGGTAAAACTAAGCGAGGTTGTTGAGAAAGATGCCCATGGAAATGTCCAGCTCTCAGGAAGTGGATCGCTTGGAGATGCCTTAAAGGATTATATTAAGGATAACTCCGATATCGATCGCGTCCGGGCAGATACCTTTGGTTATCTACAGAGGTCATTCAGGGCTTGCGCCAGTGATATTGACCGTCTTGAGGCAGAAGAGGTTGGAGAAATTGCCGTTATTTTTGGCGTTGAAAAGAATCAAAGCGGTTCGGTAACTATCTCAAGAACTGGTGATTACGCGGTAGATTATAAGCTGGTTGAGCTTGAGGAGATAGCAGCCAAGACAAAGCTTATGCCCGACGAATTTATAAATGACGCGGGTAATCATGTTACAGATGCTTTTCGCGATTACCTCCGCCCACTTCTTGGAAGCGGTTTTTCAGCGGGAGGAGCAAGAATTCGTGTACCTAGAGTCCGTCCTCTTATAAAAAAATTATGAGAGAGCTGGTTTTATCGGGCATTATATGTGTTGGAATTATCGTTTCTTCACTTCAGGCAGCGGAGAGACCTCTCCATATTGTTGATGTTATAGACACACCAACTGCCAGTTCAGTAGAGTTTGGAAGTTATGATTTCTCCGTAAGGTTTTATGACGGAGGCTCTCTTCTTGCCAGGCTTTTCTATGGCATAATAATGGATAATTTGACACTTGGCCTCAGCTTTGATGCCGGTGGATTTGTCGGGACTGGCAATGTAAGTATGCGCCGCCCTTATCTTTATGTAAAGTTCCCCCTTTATTCAGGGAAAGGTTTAATTCCGGCAATATGTTTGGGATTTGACGAGCAGGGGCGGGGGGCTTACGATGAAGATTCCGAAAAGTATAAATTTGCTCCTATGGGCTTCTATCTTGCCATGACTTCGATGGGAGTGCTGCCGGGGCTTAATCTGGGAGGAGGAATAAATTCAGATTATTCCCAAAAACCCGAGACTTTGAAGGGGTTTTTAAATCTAGATTTCACGCTAGGACCAGAATTTATGCTTCTTGGAGAAGTTAACTCAATTGGGCATAATGCCTATGTGAATGCGGGCTTTAGATATCTGCTTACAAGTGATATTAGTTTTGAGATTAGTCTCAGAGATATCGGAAGCGGTTCCGAAACCGAACGCATATTGATGGGGTCTTATAGAAGCAGATTTTGATGACTTCTAATCTAAAACAAATGATGTCCCTCAAAACGCCGATACTGGTTATTGTAATGGGATAGGGTGGCTCTAGAGGAGCACTTGGGATAAGTGTTGGTGCCCGAATATGCGGCACTGAGGCGGACTAAAACAGAAAATCTGTTGAATAAAAGATATAGTAAATTTAGGAGACTGGGTATTGATGAAAAAAAGTAATGAAGAACTTAATCCTTATAGGATTGCACTTTCGCAGCTTGATGATGTAGCAAAAAAAATAAATCTGGATCCAGGTATACAC
>JAAZFS010000254.1 GCA_012511615.1 Elusimicrobiota bacterium
AAAAGGATTTTGACAGAGGAATGAGATATTTAAAAAACTCTGGAGTGAATATTCAGCCGCTCTCAAAGGAAATCAGCCGCGATGAAGAAAAGTGTACTCATTGCGGAGTCTGTGATTTAATATGTCCTTCTGGGGCTCTTAGCATTGTAGGGGAGAGACGTGAGCTTGTATTTGAGGCAGACAAGTGTATTGCCTGCGAGCTCTGTCTTGAAGCCTGTCCTCCCGGAGCTATGCACCTCAATTTTTGATTGCTTCACTTGTTGACAAAACTTGCTTCTATTGGTAAAATTTTTCAATCTTCGGGGTAGGGTGAAATTCCTGACCGGCGGTGTGGGTTTAGGCCCGAGTCCGCGAGCTTCGATTAAATACGAGGCAGAATCCGTTAGAATCGGATACCGACGGTAAAAGTCCGGATGGGAGAAGATTATTTCTAAGTATATATAGTTGTTATTTACCCGGAGACTTTGAACTCCGGTTTTTTTTATTATTATGAAGAAAGAAGAATATTATATGGAAAAGGCCTTTGCCCTGGCCGAAAGAGGTAGGAATTTTACTTCCCCTAATCCAAAGGTGGGCTGCCTTATTGTCAAGAAGGGCCAGATTGTTGGCCAAGGATGGCACAGGGCTTACGGAGCTCCGCATGCGGAAGTCGAAGCTATAAAATCTGCAGGTGGAGAGGCTTCCGAAAGTACTGCCTATATAACTCTTGAACCCTGTAATCATCATGGAAAGACTCCCCCTTGCACCGATCTTATAATCAAGAGCGGAATAAAAAGGGTAGTTTACTCAGTAAAGGACCCTGGTCTGCAAAAAAATTCTTCGGATATATTGCGAGCAGCTTCAATAGAAGTAAGTGAAGGAGTCCTGAGGGGGCAGGGTGAGGACTTACTGGCCGGCTACCTTAAATCTGTCAAATATGGAAAACCTCTTGTAACTCTTAAGTCGGGTCTTACACTTTATGGTAAATTCGCTTCAGTTAAAGGAAAGTCAAGATGGGTAAGCTCTCCCGCTACAATAGAATTAACCATGGAGATGAGGGGGGAGTATGATGCTATTTTAGTTGGAGCTAACACTGTTAATATGGATAATCCGCTCCTTACCTATCGTCTTGAGGATCCTCCTGCCAAAAATCCTTTGAGAGTGATAGTAGATGGGCGACTCTCGGTTAGGGAAGATGCCCGCATAATAGGAGAAAACACTCTAATTTTGACAGCCTCTGAAGATACTGCCAAAATCGGCCGTCTTGAAGATAAGGGGGCAGAAGTAATTTCTTTAGACTCCTCTTCTGGTGAAATTTATGCAGAGGATATTTTGAGGATACTTCATGAAAAAGGTGTTCTTTCACTTTTAGTTGAGGGCGGTGGCGAGACTAATTGGTCATTTATAAATTCAAAAGAAGCGGATAAAATATTCTATATACTTGCTCCTATGATTCTTGGAGGAAGAGGGGCCCCAACCCCCTGTGGTGGGACTGGGTTTGATGAACCCTCCCATGCCTTAAAGCTTACAAATCTTAAGGTTAGCAGATGTGAAGAAGATATTATCGTCAGTGCGGATATATTAAAGTAATGTTTACTGGGCTTGCAAAAGATTTGGGTCGGGTTGTGCGGATAGGGGGGGGAAAAATCCTGATTAAAACTTCTCTTGAAGGCATCGAAGAGGGGGATAGTGTGATGGTCGATGGAGTTTGTCTGACGGCCTCGGAAGTAAAACCCGGCAGTGTCTGTATGGATGTGGGGACAGAGACCTTGAAAGTAACAGCCTTAGGAACTTTAAGGGCTGGTAGTAGGGTAAACCTTGAGGATTCTTTGACACTCTCCTCTAAACTTGGAGGTCATATTGTCTATGGACATGTAATGGAAGTCGGTAGGATAATATCTCGCCGACGAATGAAGAACACTATAATATTCCGTATAAAGGCCCCAAAGTCATTTACGGATAAACTTATTACCAAGGGCTCTGTTTCTGTTAACGGCGTCTCACTTACAGTCAACAGGGTTGATAAAAATTTTTTTGAGGTTGGACTTATACCGGAGACTCTTGCGAGGACTAATCTTGGGAATGTCCGGATGGTTAACCTAGAAGCAGATATGTTAATAATGGGGGGGAGAGGATAGAGTATGAATAAAAAGAAATTTGCAGATATAAAAGATGCGATCGAAGATATAAAAAAAGGGAAAATGGTTGTTGTCGTGGATGATGAGTCTCGGGAAAATGAGGGGGATCTGGTCATGGCCGCCTCCAAAGCTACCCCTGAATCAGTGAATTTTATGGCTCGTTACGGACGGGGTCTAATCTGTGTATCACTGGAAAGTGATCGTTTGAATTCTCTAGGTCTCAAATCTATGGAAAGAAGAAATACAGCCGAATGCCACTTCACCGTTTCTTGTGATGCAGCGGAGGGGATTACTACCGGTATTTCTGCAGCAGATCGTGCTCATACGATTCAAATATTGGCCAATCCGCAAAAAGGCGCTGAAGCTATCTCTACTCCTGGGCATATATTTCCAATCAGATATCGTGAGGGTGGTGTATTGGTAAGGGCTGGCCACACTGAGGCTTCAGTAGATTTGGTTCGGAGTGCTGGACTTTTTCCAGCTGGCGTAATATGTGAGATAATGAATGAGGACGGGACTATGGCCCGTCTTCCTGAGCTTGAAAAATATGCTGAAGAACATGACTTGAAACTTATAAGCATTGAAGAGCTAATCGAATATAGAAATAGAACAGAGAAGCTTGTAGAGCGACTGGCGAGTACCCGCCTGCCTACAGCATATGGAAATTTTAACCTTCACCTCTACAGGGGTCTTAATGAAAGAAGTGAACCACATGTGGTTTTGATAAAAGGCGATATTTCAAGTGAAGAGCCAGTTCTCGTACGGGTTCATTCGCAATGTCTTACTGGTGACCTTTTTCGTTCAAAAAGATGTGACTGTGGGGAGCAGATGGATAAGGCTCTGGAGGCGATAAATCAGGAGGGTCGCGGCGTGTTTCTCTACATGAGGCAGGAGGGCCGGGGTATAGGAATCAACAATAAAATCAAGGCCTATTGTCTTCAGGATAGGGGAATGGATACGGTTGAGGCAAATCATGCTCTTGGGTTTAAGGCAGACCTCAGGGATTATGGCATAGGAGCTCAGATACTATCTGACTTAGGGATTCGGCGTGTAAGGCTTTTGACCAATAATCCTAGGAAAATAGTGGGCCTTGAAGGATATGGGCTTGAAATAGTAGAGAGAGTTCCCATAATGGCTGCATCAAACCCCTATAACGAAAAATACCTTAAAACAAAAGTAGAGAAAATGGGACATATTTTTGAGTAAAAAGGAGAAGAAATGGAAATTATAAAAGGAAGAATCAACGGAATCGGTAAAAGGGCTGCTATTGTTGCATCAAGGACAAACGAACAGATTGTAAGGCGTCTTGTAGAAGGTGCCTCGAATGAGCTTTATAGGGCCGGAATGGAGGATGGAGATATAGTGCTTGTAGAAGTTCCAGGGGCCTGGGAAATAGCAGGTTGTGTAGAAAAACTGCTGAAAAATTCGTCTGATTCTTTTGATATGGTTATATGCCTAGGGGCAGTTATAAGGGGTGATACTCCACATTTTGAGTATGTCTCGTCTCAGGTAGCAAAAACTATAGCCGAACAGGGGGTGAAAAGTGGACTACCTGTTGCCTTTGGTGTCCTTACCTGTGATAGCTTGGATCAGGCGCTTGAGCGTTCTGGTGGCAAGGCTGGCAATAAGGGCGAGGAGGCAGCGCGTGCGGCTCTGGAAATGAGTGATATATATCGGAAAATAGGTTCTTAAATGGGGGTTAGAAGGGATGCCAGAAAACTGGCAGTCCGGGCCCTATATACAGCCGAACTTCTATCTCTTCCTTTAAAGGATGTCTGGGAAATGCTGACGGGAGGAGAGGTTTCTGGGACTTCGGGAGAATTCGCTTGGTCTCTCTGTAGTGGTGTTCATGAAAACCTTAAGTTTATTGATGAGCTTGTTGAGGAGCTTACTCTGAACTGGGAGACCGAGCGGATTGCCGCTGTGGATAGGGCTATTATCAGAATGGGGCTTTACGAGATTTTCTTTGAGGACTCAATACCCCGGAGCGTTTCCATAAATGAAGCGGTGGAACTTGCCAAGTATTTTTCGACGGGCAAATCTCATAAATTTGTAAATGGAATTCTCGATTCAGCAAGCAGAAAGAAATCTAATGAAAAAAAATGAGCATGAAAAAGAGATAAGACGCCTGCGTGCAGAAATTGAGAAGCATAACCATCTCTACTATTCTGAAGGGCGCCCGGAAATTTCCGATGCTGATTATGATGTTCTTTTCAGAAATCTAAAGCGCCTAGAAGATAAATACCCCGAGTTGATGCTAGATGATTCTCCCACCCTAAAAGTGGGCTCTTCCCCCTCTACGGAAAGGGGGACACTGAAACATTTAAAGCCCATGCTCTCACTTGATAATACTTATTCTGATGCAGAGATAAGAAGCTGGATTGAAAGGATTACAAAAACAATAGGAAATTCATCTGGCTTCATAGTTGAGGATAAGATTGATGGTGTCGGCATATCTCTTCTTTATGAAGAAGGAGTTCTTTCAAGGGCTGCGACTCGGGGAAACGGGATTGAAGGTGAGGACATAACAGCTAATATTATGACTCAGAAGCTTATTCCTCGACGTCTTAAAGGATCTTCTATTCCTCCTATAATCGAGATTCGCGGGGAAATTTTCATTACTCATTCCGAGCTTGAGAGAATAAACATTAAGAGAGAGGCGTCCGGCGAGAAACCTTTCTCAAATCCGAGAAATACCTGTGCTGGGACCCTTAAACTTCTAGATCCCAATCTTGTAGCAGAAAGAAAGATGACCGCTTTTTTTTATGCCTATGGCGGTAGGGAAGGGGGGGAACTTCCGGATAGACAGAAGCAACTTTTAGAAACATTTTCCCGCTGGGGGCTT
>JAAZFS010000255.1 GCA_012511615.1 Elusimicrobiota bacterium
GGCCGCGGCCATAAAATCATCCATTATTCCCCCGCGTCATTTAAAAAAAGATGGTACGCCCGAGAGGATTCGAACCCCTACCCTTCTGGTCCGTAGCCAGACGCTCTCTCCAGTTGAGCTACGGGCGCAATGGAATAGATTTTAGTAAATATCAGTGATTATTCAAGCGGAGAGCTTAAGAAAAGCCGAAACAGCAGAGAGTATCTCATCTCTTTTAAAAGGTTTAAGAATGAACATTGACACACCAGAGGGTTTGAGAGTTTCATAAAGTTCTTCGTCCTTAACAAGTCCGGAACTAAAGATAACTGGAACATTGATATTCTTGTCCCTGAGAGCCTTGAGGGCCTTCCACCCGCTCATCTTGGGCATTATCACATCTGATATAATAAGGTCATACTCTCCAGAGGATGCCTTATCCACAAGCTCATCTCCCGATGAAACAGTATCTACATCGTAATCCTTCAAAATAAGTTTCAAAAGAGTTAGGATACTAGCATCATCATCCGCTACAATAATTTTTTTCTTTTCAGAGGAATCCAGAGAAACTTTGTGGTCTTTCACTGAATCAACTTCAGTGGTAGAAGGTTTAGAAGAGGCAAGAGGGGTCGGAGGATTGTTGGCTTTTAGATAAGACTGCATTTTTTCTTTACCCAGTGCCTTCTCAAGTGCCCCTATGAATTGTTCCTTGGTGAAAGGTTTTATCAGATAGTCGCTTACCCCAGACTCATCCTCAAAAAGATCAAAGCCTTCCAGTGCCATAATTATAACTGGACAATCAATACCGGCAGAAAATCCCTCTTCAGCTAATTCTAATCCAGGAGTCTCACCCATCATAAAATTAAGAAAAATCGCGACAGGAGATTTTTCCTTGGAGGCCGTCCGAAAATCCTCATCAGTCCGGACTTCAGCCACCTCAAAAATGTAATCCCTCAGATACATCCTGATTAGAAATCGGAGATCTTTATCTTCATCTGCGGCAATTATAAGCGGTTTTTTATTCATTGCATTACCAAAAGAAGTATTAACCCTATACTCAGTACCGACAAAGCAAGAGCTACCCCCACCAGAAGGCTGTCAGCATCACCCTGTTCCTCTCTTAAGGGTTGACCCTGAAATCTTAGAATTCTCTCTGACTTTCTGCCATGACGGTCTGTAGCAGATATTTTCACCTCGTTTTCTCCATCATTTACATTTACTGCAGTAACAAAATTTCCTTCTGAATCTACCTGGACCAGGCTGTCGTTTACATAGAGCGTGGAGCCCACCTTGGTCTGCCCAGTAACAGATATTATTCGCCTTCTGATTTCCGCACCATCTTGCGGAGATATAATTTTCAGATCCGGGGGGTGGGTGTCGACAGTATGGATAACAGGTTCCGAAAATTTCCCCCTGACGCCGGAGGCAGTAACAATTGCTGCACGCCACCAATAAGTCCCATCGGAAAGATTCTCTTTCCATTCATCCGGACTATCCTTATTTACAACCTTATCAAAAACCATGCGACTGAAGTCCTCATCTCTTGCAAGCTGAATATGAACATTTTCTACAGGGTCTCGCTCACTTTCAGTCCAGCCTCTGATTTCAATATTTCCAACTATGGCCACAGGGTTGAACTCGCCAAAATTCACAGGGGCATCATCCATAGGTTTTATCTCTGGAGGATCCGGCAGTCTAATTGGCTTTTCAGGAGGCTTATTGAATTCTGCCCGAGCCATAAATCCTTCAGATACAGTAACAAGTTCACCACTAGATATAAAGTCAACATGCCCCTTGTAAACGCTAAGAGTAGTAGTTTGCTCTTCATCAACACGGGCAGTATAGTCAGAATCCTTGCCGGGATCTATGGCGGCGCTGGCAGTTAGAACCTTTACATCCCGAGCCCTCAGTTCTCCAACCTCAAGCTTAACCACATTATCCCGAGCAGGTTCTGGACGAAGAAAAATCATTGAATTTTCATCAATGTTCACACCGCCACCGGTAAGATAGCTGAGCTGGGCATAAGATTCAGATCCAGTCCTAATCCCATCTTCGGAAAAAAGACGCTCATAAAGCCCAGCCATAACCCAGGCTGGGGCATCCTGCCTGCGAACGCGAACATTGTTTCTCATGTAGATTAAATCCGCAATTTCATCGCGCACCATTTCCACTGGTACCATAAGCTTATCTCCAGGAAGAATAAGATTGGGATCACCTGAGGGTATTTTATTATACTCCAGTAATTCCGGCCAGCGTGAAGGATCATCCAAGTATCTCTCTGCAAAGCGCGAGAGAGTATCCCCCCTGTGGACCTCTATTTCCAGTAGCCTATTTGGTCGAGAAGCTTCACTAGCCTCCTCTGCACAAAGGGGTAGACTACAGAAAAAGACCGACAAAATAATCAAGAGTCCCAAATATTGATTTCTTATGGTACCCATATTAAATAAATGATAACCATTATGTCTCATTATTCAAGGATTTTTATCCTCGGCCTCCGGAATATCTCGCGGAATTCTGAACATGAATTTTGATCCTTCACCAAGTTTGCTCTCCGCCCAAATCCGGCCACCGTGCGCCTCTATAATAAGCCTGGTTATAGTAAGCCCAAGCCCAGTTCCCTTTCTTTTCCCTGCACTGCCTTTTACTTGTTCAAATTTTTCAAAAATTTTATCCACATATTCTTCAGGCATACCCTGACCTGTATCCCGAACGGCAACCTCAACCTCATCGGTGAAATCTTCTATGGAGACACTAATTAAACCACCTTCCGGTGTAAATTTCAGGGAATTACTGACAAGATTTATGATAACTCTGTGAATCAATCCAGGATCCGCCATAATCGGACCGATTTTATTTTCTTCCTGCATTATCATCTCAATATTATCTTTAACAGCTTGACCCTCCAAAGATTTGAGGGCATCTCTCACCTCTCCAGCAAGGTCAATCTCTTCCCTATTCAAAGGCATAGTCCCTGACTCCATCTTGGCAACATCAAGAATATTATTAATCATATTCAAAAGGCGCTTGGAGGAATCATCTATTATATGAAGAAATTCAATCTGCTGTTCATTCAATTCTCCGGCAGTTCCATCTATAAGAAACTCAAGAAATCCCCTGATAGAAGTCATGGGGCTTCGTAAATCATGAGTGATTGAGTGAAGAAAATCCTCTTTCATTTTTTCGAGTTGCTTCTCAAGCGTTACATCCCTGATAACTGTAACCGCACCAGAGGCACCGACCTGTTTTGATACAAGTGAAGTATCCAAGCGAAGAACTTTCGGATCTCGTAGGTCGGGAATTTCTATTTCTCTAACAATTGTCCCCTCTGAAGTCTTTACTTCCTCTAAACTCTCCTCTATTTCTTTTCTCTGAATTATATCCTTTATATTTTTCCCAGAGAGTTCTTCATCATAGGGTAGATTTAGAAGGGGAGTTACCATTCTATTGGCCATCACAACCCTGCCACTATAGTCCGTCATTATTATTCCATCATTTATGGAGAAAAGAAATGCATTAAGTTTATCCGCCTGCATATCGCTGTAGCGCTCCAAATCTGTAGTCATTGTTATAAATGTACTTGCAAGCTCAGCCAGCTCATCCTTGAGTTTTACAGAATTCAGCCAACTTGAAATCTCTTCTACATCAAAACTTCCTTCAGATATTTTCCGGGCAGCACCCGTTAGCTTCAGAATAGGCCCAGTAATATACTGAGCTAAGAAATACCCGATAAGTATGGCAAAAACAATAGCAAACAAAAGAAGGATTTTTGCACTTTTACGCATCTCCTCCACTGTAAAATATGCCTCATCCTTATCCTGTTCAATAACAACCCCCCAACCCAAAGCAGAGGCTGGAGCATAGGCTCCTACCACTGCCCGTCCGTCAGAGGTAAGATATTCTTTACTACCAACCAATCGGCGGCTCATTACTTCCTGGACCAGCGGCGAATCAGAAAAATCTGTCCCTTCTTTGGCAAGTTCCGAGTCGGGATGCATAATCAAGCGTCCACTTGAATCGACTATATAGGCATAGCCAGTACTTCCAATAGAAGTTGAGCGGACCCGGTCGGAAAGGTCTTTCAGGCTGGTTTGAATATAGAGATATATGTCAGAGGTAAAAGGGTATACAATATTTATCTGGGGGTGATCCTCTTCATAATAGACAGAACTTACAGAATATCTTCCGCTAGCAAGAGCCTCAATGAAGGTCTCATCATCTGACCGGTTTTCAAGCTTTACCTTATCTGCCAAATCAGGATGAAAAACTTTTGTCAGTTCTGCCCCTTTAAGATTAACCCCGCTTACTGTCCTAAACTCAGGGCTGGAGGCAATAAGAGACTGAAGTATCTGGCTGGTGAGTGTCCAGTTTATGGTACCTTCTCCATGGGCTGATATTACAAAACCTATTTTTTCATTAAGGTTTCTCATATGGTCGCCAATTTGCTCCGCAATGGCCAGAGCCTCGCGCGTATGAAGTTCAAGAATGACATCCTCAAGCCCCTCACGGTTTATCTTAGTAAGTCGGCTTCCCACAATTATTATCGGCACAGCAGATATAAAAAGTAGAACTAAGAGAAATTTGTAGATAATTTTAATTTTTTTCATTTGTCTTTTGTAAGTTTCCCATTGCTTAAACGATATATATTCACCTTGATTCCACGCTCCTTAAAGAGAGCCGGATCATTCTCGCGGTTAGTCGCAATTAATGGACTAAAGCCTACTTTTTCGATTTTATCAATAATTAATCTGATGCCACTTATATCCAAATCTGTGAAAGGATCATCTAACAGAATCAGGCTTCCTCGCGCTCCAGCATTATAATTTAATATAGACGCGAACGCCAGTCTTTTTTTCTCCCCCCGACTCAAGGACCAAGGAGAAATATCCCCAATATCCATAGGAAGTCCTACTGAGGCAAAATCTCCACCGGCCTCTTCTCTACATGTCGCTGAGGTAAAGCCTCTCTCTGGTATTTGAAGCAGAAGAAAAATTTCTTTACTCAGTACAATTTCTCCAGCACTAGGCCGAATGAGACCAGCAGCAGTTTCCAAAAGAGTAGTTTTTCCGGCGCCGGGCTCCGATATAATAAAATCCGCAGCATCATGATCTTTTATGAAGTTGATATTATTCAGTATCTTTCGTTCTCCAGAATAACTTTTTCTGATAACCGTCAGGTTTTTGATCTGCATATTTTTTTATTTTTAATCTGGTATTCTTCCCATTTTCCCGGTAAGATGCGGGAATCTCCCTCGGGAAGAAGTAGTATAATCGTGGGACAACCCCTCTCAATCAAAAGAGCCAGAACATCACTAATTTTTGAATCCACAGGTGGAGCATCAATAATAAGATACTTTCTATCTAAAAGGAGGGCCGATGCGAAAGCAAGCCGGGCTTTCTCTGAATAGGATAATTCCAGTATATTCCTTCCAGTAATTCCATCTAGAAGAATATTTTCAAGTTCAGAATCCCTTAAAAGAAAAGAATCCATCTCTTCCGAAACTGTAGAAAAAAAGAGCTGAGATTCAATATCCTCAAAAAAACAAGCCGCCTGCTCATGACCGCCTGTAACTTCACCTGATATGGGCTCATGCTCTCCCAAAAGAAGGGCCACCAGGGTGGATTTACCACTTCCGTTATCTCCATATATAAGAGTATTCTGACCGGGCTCAACAAGCAGTGTCGCCCTGTCGAAGATAGTCAGAAATCGGGGAGGTCCTGTTCCAGCACTTACTTGTCTGAGGGCGAGCATACTATGGTGAACTCTCCTTTTATTCCGGGCCGGGAATTTACAATTTCACAAACCTCCCGGGCAGGTCCCCGTATAACTTCTTCAAATTTCTTTGTCATTTCCCTCATAAGAGCAATAGGGAGGTCCGGCGCAAAGTCAGCTATATACTTTAAAGAATCATTTATTCTGTATTTGGATTCATAAAAAACAAAGGCATAGCCTGAATTGATGTGATTTTCAATATATTTTTTCCTTGCTCCTTTCTTTCTGGGAAGAAAACCTGCAAAAAACACTTCATCAATCGGGAATCCGCATATGGCAAGGGCAGAAGTAAGCGCGGAAGGGCCAGGAATAGGGACCACTTTGATTCCTTCCTCATAGGCCCGGCTAATTAGAATAAAGCCGGGATCGGAAACGCAGGGTGTACCGTTTTCAGAAAGAAGGGCAATATCGGTACCTTCTAAGAGCCTCTTAATATATTTTTCTGCCAGAGATTTTTCTTTAGGAGAGTAATAAGATTCCATGGGGGCAAGTATTCCGTACTTAGAGAGAAGTCCGGCGGTGGTTCTGGTATCTTCCGATATTATCAGGCCCACTTGGCCAAGGATTTCAATGGCCCGTAGAGTAATATCCCGCATATTTCCTATCGGGGTGGCAACAACATAAAGACTGCCTGGGGAAGGCATTATTTTGTCTGATTTATTACTGAGGCAAAAGAAGAATCCTGACTAGTATGACTTAAGTCTTTCTGGCGCTCCTCCTCAAGAATTTCAAGAAAAACCTCCACAATCTGGGGGTCAAATTGACTTCCGGATTTGTCCTTCAACTCTTGTATAGCGCTATCAAGAGAACGCCCCTTGCTGTAGGGTCTATCCGAAGTCATGGCTTCAAATGAATCAGCTACCGTAAGAATTCTGGCCCCAAGCGGTATCTCTTCTCCCTTGAGGCCTTCTGGGTAGCCCTGACCGTTATAATATTCGTGATGA
>JAAZFS010000256.1 GCA_012511615.1 Elusimicrobiota bacterium
ACTTCCTCCTGATGAATATGGATGGATGTAAAGACATCTTCCTTTACAAGCCTCTCGGAAACAAGAATTGAGTCCTCAAAATTGTAACCCTCCCAAGACATAAATGCCACGTGAAGGTTTCTTCCGAGCGCCAATTCACCACCAGCAGTTCCAGGACCATCAGCAAGAACCTGTCCTCTCTTAACCTTATCACCTACCGATACAATTGCTGTCTGGTTATAGTTAGTATTCTGGTTGCTACGGACATATTTTTTCAGCATATAGAGGTCGACATCTTCTGGCTTGATAGTTGAGGATTTTGTTTTAGCAGTCTTGTGCCAGACAATAATTCTACTTCCATCGGCATAAAGGACCTCGCCAGGACGTTTAGCTACAACAAGTGCGCCTGAATTCCTAGCTACTGCCCGCTCCATACCGGTTGCGACAATTGGAGGTTCCGTTATCATTACTGGAAGAGCCTGCCTCTGCATATTTGAGCCCATCAGAGCCCTGTTGGCATCATTGTGCTCAAGAAAAGGAACTAAACCTGCTCCAGCACTTACCATTTGTTTTGGAGAAATATCCATATAATGGACTTCTTCCCTTGTTACCAGTGGAAACATTCCTTTAAACCTGGCCGAAATCAGACCCTCAGGTAGATATCCGTCCTTATCAAGCGGAATATTTCCAGGTACTAGTATGTGCTCATCTTCCTCATCGGCTGTTAAATATTCAGTTACTCCAGTATCACGCCCTTCCGATATAACCCGATAGGGGGTCGTTATCAGTCCGTACTTGTTGATTTTGGCATATATAGAGAGAGAAGTTCTCAGTCCTATATTAGCACCCTCGGGTGTCTCAATGGGACAAATTCTCCCATAATGAGTATAGTGAACGTCTCTCACTTCAAAACCAGCTCGTTTTCTGTTCAAGCCACCAGGGCCTAGCGCAGATATCCGGCGTTTGTGTGTAAGCTCCGATAGTGGATTTGTCTGTGACATAAACTGCGAAAGCTCTCCAGTACCGAAAAATCTTTTTACCGCTGCAACAATGGGGGCAGGATTAATAAGTATGGCTGGTGTAACCTCTTCCAGTGACTGCATATTCATCCTACCTCTTATTAGCCTTGTTAGGTGGGTTACTCCCCTCCTAAGCTGATTTTCAAGCTGCTCTCCCACAGTTCTGACTCGGCGATTACCAAGATGATCAATATCATCCACCTCACCACCAGTGTCGTTGTTGAGCATGATTATATAGCGGGTAGCCGCAATAATATCTGACGGAGTTAAGTTTCTCTTATACTCCGAAGGAAGCGGCAATCCACACTCTTCAAATACACCTGCTAATTTTTTATTAAGTTTGTATCTGCCAACTCGGGTCAGATCATATTTACGAGTTCCCTTGAAAAATAGGGTATCAAAATACTCCTGGGCCGCTTCAGGTGTAATATGCTGCTGGGCACGGAGAATTTTAAATATCTCATAAATGGCATCCATTTTGGAAGAGAAGGTATCTTTCGCAAGTGTCAAATGTATAGTCTGATCATTTGGAGTTTTCTCTGGGTCCCAGTGATTCACATCAGCAAGTTCGACCTTATCCACCTTAAATTCCCGCCATTTTTCCAGTAATGATTCTGTAACTACCTGGTTTGGGCGACCGAGAAATTCATCCGTATCAATGCCCACTGGGGGCGTGACAAGAATTTTACCTATTAAATCTCCTGAAGAGGAACCCTTTATTTTAACTTGTCTAGTTTCATAGAAAAGCCTTAGAATATCCTCATCTTTCTCCCAACCCATGGCGCGAAGCAAAACAGTAAAAGGAAATTTTCTTTTTCTATTGATTCTTAAATAAAGTTCATTGTGTTTACTGTACTCATACTCTATCCAAGAACCTCTATAAGGTATAATACGCCCTCTGTAAAGTTTTTTACCGAGACTGGAGACCCCTTTCTTTTCATCTAATTCAAAATTTACCCCAGGCGAACGGTGAAGTTGGTTAACAACTACGCGCTCAACTCCATTGATAACAAAGGTTCCACTATCAGTCATCTTAGGAAGATCAAATAGATAAATATCCTCTTCACGGATTTCTGGCTTATCCTGTCCTTCCTGATAAACGTGCAACTCAAACTTCACCTTAATAGGAAGTGCATAGACGGAGTCCCGCCTTATGGCTTCCTCTAAGGTATATTTGGGTTCTTCTACAAAATAACTGACAAAATGAAGACTAAGTGACCCATTAATATTCTCTATGGGAAACACATCTTCAAAAACCCCTTGAAGCCCTATAGGTTTACGTTCTTCAGGCTTGCGGTCGAGTTGAAGAAACTCATCAAATGACTCCCGCTGAACCTGAATAAGATCGGGGAGCTCAAGCAGAGATTTTCTTGTCTCGAAATTCTTTACTTTCTCGGGTATATTTTTATATAGCATTAATTTATGGCTACTGTCGCTCCTTGTTCCTCAAGTTTGGCCTTTACTTCTTCGGCGGTTTCCTTATCAACGCCTTCCTTAACCGGTTTGGGGGCTTCGTCTACGAGAGCCTTGGCCTCTTTAAGCCCTAAGCCTGTAAGTTCTCTTACAACCTTAATAACCTGTATTTTTTTATCTCCGGCAGCCTGAAGCACTACATCAAACTCTGTCTGCTCTTCTGCTGCTGCTCCTGCTCCAGGAGCACCAACTGCCGCAACGGCAACAGGAGCCTGAGCGGTAACACCGAACTTCTCCTCCATCGCAGAGACAAGGTCAGAAAGTTCAATTACTGTAAGATTTGATATCTCTTCAAGAATTTTTTCCACACTGCTCTTTTTTTCCGCCATCTTAATCCTCCTCTTCCTCTTTGTTATCTTCTTTGCTTTCGCCGGAATCTTCATTTCCGACACTCTTTGTATTTTCGTTTTTTTCCTCTACAGAACTCTCTGGAAGAATTTTCTCTGAAGCAGAAGCCTCTTCTTCCTTGTCCGCCTTAGGGGCTTCCGGCTCGACTACCTTATCGGTCTCATCAGTCTTATCGGTAGCATCAGCCTTGTCGGCTTCATCAACCTTATCTGCAGCATCAGCCTTGTCGGTAGCATCAGCCTTATCGGCTTCATCAACCTTATCGGCCTCAGCAGCCTTGTCGGCTTCACCAACCTTATCGGTCTCAGCAGCCTTATCGGCCTCAGCAGCCTTATCTGCAGCATCAGCCTTGTCGGCTTCGTCAACCTTATCGGCCTCAGCAGCCTTGTCGGCCCCATCAACCTTGTCTGACTCAGCAGCCTTGTCGGCTTCATCAACCTTATCGGCCTCAGCCGCCTTAGGGGAATCACCGACAAGTTCTTTTTTTTCTATATAGTCCTTCAAACCAAACATCAATCTTTGGATTATTCCGCTGAGAGTATTGTATAATCCCTGAATCGGTGCGTTCAGTGTCATGGCTGTCTGAGCCAACAAAACCTCTCTCGATGGAAGCATTGCTATTCTGTCTACATCCTTTCCACTGAAAACTGCACTATTCAAAAGTGCTCCTTTGAACCTGATTTCATCATTATCTGCAGAGTATTCCTTAAAAATCTTTATTGCCTCTGAAGGATCTTCAGATGAAAAAATTAGAGCAGTCGGACCGCTAAAATACTCAGTAAGCCCATCAATTTCCTTATTATCAATCTCAAGGAGAGATCTTAAGGCAAGCCGGTTTTTTATAACTTTCATACCACAACCAGCTTTTTTGAGCTTTCTCCTCATCTCTGTCATTGAATTTACATTGAGACCCCGATAACTTGTCACAATAAGATTTTCATATTGATCAAAAAGTTCTCTTATCTCACTTACTACTTGTTTTTTTTCTTCTAATTGCATAATTTTTCTTCTGATACTTTAAGCACCATCTTCCGCTGCCGTCTTCGCCGCATCCTGGCTTTTAGACGGGCGGCGAAACCATCGACCAAAATAATTTAAGTAATCGCTAGATTTTATCTATTTAACTGTAAAAGTCAAGCAGAGGGCTTAGTAATCAATCACCAGCGAGGGTCCCATTGTTGAAGATACGGTCACCTTTTTTATGAATTTTCCTTTTGCAGATGAAGGACGCCCTCTCACCACAGACTGGAGAAAACTTTCGAAGTTTTCCTGAAGGTTTTCGGCGGGAAATGAGACTTTGCCTATCATAGCATGCAAAACCCCTGTCTTATCCATTTTATATTCAATCTGACCCTGTTTTACTTTTTTAACTGCATCAGCAACATCCTTAACAACTGTACCTGATTTTGGAGAAGGCATCAGACCCCTTGGTCCCAGTAGCTTTCCGTGTCGGGCAAGGTCCCTCATGCAATCTGGCGCAGCAATAAGCACATCAAAGTCGAGCTCCCCACGCCCTATCATCTCGAGCACCTTATCTTTGCCAGATATTTCTGCCCCAGCCTCTTCAGCCGCTAATGCATCATTACCTTCGGCAACGACCGCAACCCTTATTTTCTTCCCCGTTCCATGCGGAAGAACAACGCTACCCCGCACCATTTGGTCGGATTTTCTCGCATCCACACCAAGTGCCACTGAAACATCTATTGATTCATCAAATTTAGCTGTAGCTACTTCTTTAATCACCTCAAAAGCTTCCAAAGGAGAATAGAGTTTTTTCTCAACTCTCCCGCCCGCCTCTTTATATCTTTTACTCCTGCTCATATGACCCTTCCTGCTCTCTTAAATTACTTGGATACCCATACTGCGGGCAGTACCTTCAACAATTTTTGCCGCTGCTTCAACATCTTCAGTATTAAGATCTGGCATTTTCTGTTCGGCAATCTCAAGAACCTGCGCCTTGGTAACCTCTCCGGCTTTCTCCTTGTTTGGTAGACCACTTGCAACTGCTATGCCAGCCGCTTTTTTAAGAAGGGCCGAAACCGGAGCCACCTTGGTCTCAAATGTAAAGCTTTTATCCCTATATATTGAAATAATTACTGGGACAAGCATACCTGGCTCACGATTTTTTGTTGCCTCGTTAAAGGCCCTACAAAAATCCATTATATTGGCCCCATGCTGCCCCAAGGCAGGTCCTACTGGAGGCGCTGGTGTTGCTCCACCGGCCGGTATCTGTAGCTTAATTATCGTTTCTATCTTTTTCTTTGCCATCTTTTCTCCTTAAAATCTATAGCCTCTCCACCTGCAGGTAGTCAAGCTCTACGGGGGTTGTTCTGCCGAAAATAGTAACCATAACCTTTACTTTCTGCTTAGTATCGTCGGCATCTTCTACAATTCCCATAAAATTATCAAAAGGACCATCCATTATTCGCACCCTGTCGCCTTCTTCAAAGGAAACCGCGGGGCGAGGATCCTGTTCATCCTTAGCCCTTATCATATCAAAAATTCTTTTAACCTCTGATTCCCTCAGGGGGACAGGATTTTCTTTCCCAAGAAAGTCTGTAACTCCTGGGACATTTTTCACCAGCCAGTATGTCTCGGCATCGACTAGCATGTTAATAATAATGTAACCAGGAAAAAACTCTTTTTCAACAATTTTTTTCTTACCCTTACTAAGCGTAATCACATCCTTGCGCGGAATTAAGATTTCACCAATTTTATCGCGAAGTTTGGGGAATTTCTCACAGGACTTAATAATATGAGTTTTCACCTTTTCTTCTTGCCCTGTATATGTATTTACGACATACCAGGTAAATGCAGCCTTGTTTTCATCGTTCATTATAATACCAAACCAATCAGCCTAGAAAGAATAAAGTCGACCAAACCTATATAAAACGCTATGCAGACTACAAGAATAATTACTGCAATCGTTGAAGCAATAAGTTCTTTCTTCCCGGGCCAAGTTACCTTTTTTACTTCCGATATGACCTCTCTGAAAAACCTTGAAATTTTCTTTATCATAAACTTTGCTGGCAGGCCTGACAGGACTCGAACCTGCAACTTCTGGTTTTGGAGACCAGTGCTCTAGCCAATTGAGCTACAGGCCTATATGCTCAGCCTTTTACTGTTTTATGAAGCCTATGTTGTCCGCAGAATCTGCAGTGCTTCTGTAATTCCAGCTTATCTTGACGATGCACTCTATTCCGCCGTAAAGTATAGTTTCTTCTTTTACATTCTGTGCATTCAAGATGCTGAATTATTGTATCTCTTTTTGCCATCTATCCCTACTCTATAATCTCGGTTACGACGCCAGCGCCAACTGTATGGCCACCCTCACGGATTGCAAAACGAAGGCCCTTCTCCATCGCTACCGGTACTATTAGTTCTCCCTCTATATC
>JAAZFS010000257.1 GCA_012511615.1 Elusimicrobiota bacterium
CATACAGGTAAGTGAGATGGCGATAGAGAAGGCCAAGCGTCTAGTAGAGCACGGCCATGATGTGGTAATTCTCCTTGATTCTATTACTCGACTTGCCCGGGCCTACAATTCAGTAATTCCTTCATCTGGACGGGTCTTGACTGGTGGAGTAGATTCCAATGCACTTCAGAGACCAAAGAGAATATTTGGATCTGCAAGGAATGTCGAAGACGGAGGTAGCCTTACGGTAATAGCTACGGCCCTGATTGAGACTGGTAGCAAAATGGACGATGTCATATTTGAAGAATTCAAGGGGACCGGTAATATGGAGGTTAACTTGGATCGCCGTCTAGTGGATAAGAGAGTTTTTCCGGCTATAGATATATTCCGCTCAGGAACCCGGAAGGAGGAGCTCCTTCTTACTAAGGAAGAATTGAACAAGGTATGGATAATAAGAAGAGTGCTTAATCCTTTGGGAGTAGTGGAAGTTATGGAGCTGATGCTGGAAAAAATGAGGGGCACAAAGTCAAATGAGGAATTCCTCAAATCTATGGAAGATGCGATAAATATGTAAATGCTTTGACAATAACCCATCTTTAAAATATAATTTTCTGAATGAACTATCTTAAGCGTTTGGCGGCCGCCTGCGGGTTTCTGCTTGTTTCGGCCGGTCTCTATTTTGTTTATTGGTCGTATAATTTTCATCCGGTAACTTTTGTATTTACCTCTGATGGTCATGGTCATATACTGCCGGAAAGATCTTGGGATGAAAAGGATACTCCCCCTTTGGGCGGTTTGGGGGCACTATCTACATTTCTGACGGGCTTGAAAGAAGATTACATACTGACCGATTCTGGAGATATATTTCAGGGTACTCCCGAGGGAATGCTCACTGAAGGGCGTGTGGTAGTGGAGCTTATGAATGAGCTGGGGTATAGAGCTGCCGCCCTAGGAAACCATGAGTTTGATTATGGGCAAGAGACACTGAAGAATCTTGAAGCTCTTGCGAGTTTTCCTTTTCTCGGCTCCAACATTAGGTTGCTGGATAGTGAAGAGCAACCGGACTGGGTTTCTCCCCCATTTATTATTGAGGAGGGAGATCTTAGCATCGGACTGATAGGTGCAATAACCCAGGATATGCCGAAACTGACTGGGCGGGATAATATAGAAGGCTTGGAGTTTACGGATATAATATCTGAAGTCCGGACTGCTGCGGCTGATTTAAGAAAGCAAGGGGCGGATATTATACTTCTTCTTTCGCATGCTGGTTATGAGGATGATCTTCATATTGCCGAAGAACTTTCACAAGAGCTTGATATTATTTTAGGTGGGCATACCCATCTTGTTTTGGATAAGCCCAAAATAAAAAAAGGAGTAATCCTGGGGCATCCCGGATGCAATTTTCAGTATGCTGGCAGATTGCGAGCATATTATTCGCATAAGAGAAACCGCATAAATGCTTACAAATACCGGCTTTATCCACTCAGGACGGATTTATATCCTCCAGATGAGGAGATTGAGGCACTTATCAATTCCAGTATGGGGGAAGCAGCAGAAATGCTGAATGAGGAGATTGGTCAAGTAACAGTCGATCTTCCTTCCTCTCTTTATGGAAATGGAAGAGGGCATCGTGAGCTGGCCTTGGGTAACTGGCAGACTGATATTATGAGGGAGTCTCTTGGCGTTGATTTCGCTTTTCAGAATACGGGAGGTATACGGACACCGCTTCTGAAGGGTCCGCTCAAGGTGAGAGATATATGGAAACTTTCTCCCTTTGGCAACCATCTTGTGGAGATGACTCTTACCGGTCAGCAGGTTAGGAGGCTTCTTGAAGAAAGTGTCTCGGGGGGCTATTCATACCTTCAGGTGTCTGGTTTAAATTTTGTTTTTAATACCGCGCTTCCAGAGGGAATGAGAGTTTTAAATGTAATAGTTGTAGATGATGACGGCGGTAAAACAGAAATAGATGATGAAGAAGAATACAGACTTGTGACCAACTCCTTTTTGGCTGGCGGTGGAGATGGCTACACTGTCTTTACTGAGGGAAAGGACGTAGTTGAGACGGAGATAATAATGAGAGATCTTCAGATAAGTTATATCAGAGAAAATCCAGAGGTTTATGCTTCTGTGGAAGGGAGGAAGCTTAATGTTAATGCGCACTGATACCGGAGGATACCCCATTATTAATGCTGCTTTCTTACCAATTTTTTGGGAACACGTGGGAGTATCTAACCTAGTGACTCTTTTGTCGCTGGCTGCAGTGGCATATCTTGTTTTTGGTCCCATGAGAAAGATGAAGAGGCAGGAGAAAAAGATTAAGACCGCTGTGGAAGATCTCAAATTGATTCAGGATCTTGGCAAGGACGTCTCTTCTAAGCTTGAGATAAACGAGCTTCTCCCTGGAATTATGGATGCATTTGTAAAGGCCGGTAAGGTTAATAAGGGGTCCATAATGCTTTATAATGAAGAAACAGAACTTCTCGAAATAAGGGCTGCTGTAGGATTGAGCGATAGAGCCCGGGAACATATAAAGCTAAAAATAGGAGAGGGAATAGCAGGGCATGTTGCAGAAACTGGCCAGCCTTTTTTAATAAATGACACCCAGAAAAATGAAATCTATAAAGATTTCTTTCAGTCACCTACCCAGTCCCGGCCCAGAGAAACTATTTTATCTTTACCTCTTATAGTTAAAGGTAGGGTTTTGGGAGTAGTCACTCTGGATTCAAAAATTACCGGGGAGCAGTTTCTAAGAAACGATGAGAGACTGCTTTCCATATTGGCTTCTCAGGCTGCTGTATCTATCAACAATGCCTACATGTATGAAATGGCCATAACTGATGGGCTTACAAAAGTTTACATTCGTCGTCATTTTAACTTAAGGCTTGAGGAAGAGGTGAGTAAGGCAAGAGGGTATGATAGACCACTCTCTATTCTCTTTATCGATATTGATCACTTTAAGGGATTTAACGATACATATGGGCACCAGTTGGGAGATCAGGCCCGTATTCATTTATGTAAAATTCTCAAAAAACGCACTCGCTCGGTTGATATCGTAGCCAGATACGGAGGAGAGGAATTTATTATTCTACTGCCGGAGACGCCCAAGGATCAGGCTATGCTCTTGGCTGAACGCATTAGAAAATATGTTGAAAGAGGGAGTTTCTCGGCGCGCGGAAATGAGTATAAAATAACAGTAAGCATAGGAGTTGCTTCATATACCAGTAACATGGAATCAGGGATGGAACTCATCAGAATAGCTGATGAGAAGCTATATGAGGCGAAAAACGCCGGCCGCAACAGAATTGCCGGTTAGACTTCTTGACTGTCAGATAGAATATAAGTATAAAAACACATAGTTAATTTTTATGGGAATTTTAAGAGATGCTGACATAGTGTCAGCATATAACAGAGGAGAAAAAAGAGTAGGCATCAGTCCTGGGACACTGGTTAGTCCGCTTGCTGCGGAAACAGCCCAGCGATTGAATATTGATATAACGGAAA
>JAAZFS010000258.1 GCA_012511615.1 Elusimicrobiota bacterium
ATTACATACATTATTACCGTCTCCGACGTAGGTCATTTTTAATTCAGAAAAGTTATCACCTTTCTTCTCCATAAAAGACATTACATCGGCTAGGGCTTGGCAGGGATGAAGAAGATCTGTCAAACCATTAATTACAGGGACAGACGCAACCTCCGCCAGCTCTTCCACATCAGAATGAGCATAAGTCCTTATCATTATCGCATCAACATATCTTGATAGAGTCCGGGCAGTATCACTTATGCTCTCCCCCCGGGAAAGCTGCATTGCTTCACTACCAAGATAAATAGCCCTGCCTCCAAGTCGGTGCATAGCCATCTGAAAGGAAACATTTGTTCTTGTTGAGGGCTTGTTGAATATCATGGCAAGAACCTTGTCGCGACCTGAAATCGGAGCCGCCCCATTTTTCAATTCAACCGCCCTTTCAATAATTTTCAGGAGGGTCTCTTTATCATAATCTGTCAAATCAATAAAGTTTTTATTCATTTTTATAAGACCGCATCCACATCCTTTAATCCATTTCCTGTAATGAGGCAAACTGCGGGGGTTGGAATTTCTATTCCGCTCTTTACCGCTTCCTTTAGTGCGGCGACACTAGTTGCAGCCGCTGGTTCTGCAAAAACACCTATACGGGAAGCTATCTCCCATATACTCTCTATTATTTTCTCATCAGCTACCCTAACGCCTTGCCCTCCAGTCTCAATGACTGCTCTGGCCGCAGCATAGCCGTCGCGAGGAGTATCTACTGATATAGAGTCGGCGATCGTAGTAGCTGAGACGCTACTGACTTTCAGTTTTTCTAAATCGCCTTCAGCACTTTCTATCATCCTTGTAATAGCATCAGAACGCTTGCTCTGAGAGGCAAATAGAACCGGCATCTTTTCAATCAGTCCAAGAGCAAGGAGGTCGCGAAAACCCTTCCAGACTCCACTGATTATATTTCCATCACCCGCTGGAACGAATACAGACCCTGGAGCCTTATAGCCCAAATCCTCCCATATCTCATAGGAAACCGACTTTTTTCCTTCCCGGGTGTAGGGGTTATAGCCTGTACACCTATTAAAAGAACCAGTTTTCTTTGAGTCTGCAATACTAAGATCATAGGCAAGGTCATAGTTTCCGTCAACAAGTTCTATTCTTGCACCATAGACTCTAAGCTGTGCAATCTTTGCTCGCGGAGCACTAGCTGGCACAAATATTACCACTTCCATCCCACAAGCTGCTCCCATGCAGGCCCAGGATGAACCAGCATTTCCTGTAGAGGCACAGGAAACGGTGGTGACCTTTTTCTCTCGGGCCACAGCCATTACAACCGAGCTTGCTCGGTCCTTGAAAGAACCCGAAGGCATCCTTGTATCGTCCTTGATATATACTTTGCTAAGGCCAGTATCTTTTTCAAGTCCGACATATCTGTAGAGAGGAGACATCGTCATTTCCAAGGGAGGAACTGAAGATAGTGTCTCAATGGGAAATAGGGGTTTATAGCGCCACATGTTTCGGTTGGCGTTACTTTTTAAAATCCCAACAGACAACTCTTTCTTTATCTCATCATAATCGTAGACAGCATCAAGATTTCCACCGCAGGCTGGACAAAGATAGCCCTCGTAATCAGCTGGGCAGAACTCGCTACAGACCAAGCACTCAAAACCCTTCAGATATCCAGACATTATGCGACCACCTCGGTCCCACCGGATCCGGACACTGAATCTGTTAGTTTTTCAGGAGAAGTGATAAGAGCCCTTTTCCCACCATTTTGCAGATAATGAAGAATGGCCTCAATTTTCGGCCCCATACTTCCAGCAGCAAAATGACCCTCTTTAAGATATCTTTCTGCCTCTTCAACAGTCATTCTATCAAGTTTCGTTTCATTTGGTTTCCCAAAATTCAATGCAACTTTCTCTACCCCGGTAGATATTACAAGAAGATCAGCCTCGAGCCGGCTAGCTAGAAGTGCTGAGACATAGTCCTTATCTATTACTGCCTCAATACCAGCTACTATGCCATCTTTACGCCTGTAAACTGGGATTCCTCCACCGCCAGCAGCGACCACTACGAAACCCTGACTAGCAAGAGTCTTTATTGCATTTTCTTCCAGAACCCCTTCCGGTACAGGTGAGGCAACGACACGTCGCCAGCCACGGCCCGCATCCTCAATTACAGTCCATCCCTCTTCTTTCTGTTTCTTTAATGCCTCCTCCTCGGTCATAAAGGAGCCTATGGGTTTTGTTGGAGATTCGAAAGCGGGATCATTCCTATCGACCAGAACTCTTGTTACCAAAGTAACGGATTCCTTGTCCATTCCTCTGAGAACAAATTCATTTTTCAAAACCTGCTGAAACATATAGCCTATCGATCCTTGTGTGTCGGCAACACAAGAGTCAAGCGGTACTGAATGAAGTCCGTCATGTTTATTGGCAAGTTCAGACCTTCTCAGGTTAAAGCCAACCTGCGGGCCATTTCCATGTGTAACGACCACATCCCATCCTTCCTGTATCATTGTAGTGATATGTCTCATCATCTCTACGGAGGCAGTGTACTGATCTGCCACCGACTGCAATGATGAATCTCTAATAAGCGCATTTCCTCCAACCGCAACAACTGCTAAAGGCATGTTAATTCCTCCTTATACCCGGCATCATTAATGCTATCAAGGCTTTTAATGAATGTAACCGATATTCTTCTATTTTCCCATCTAATTTCACCAAGGGAGAGTCTTTTTTGCAACCATTGGTTACATCTATACCTTCCCGGTAGCCAATACTTTTAGTATCTTGATTTTTTTCTATTTGAAGCAAAAGATCATAATTTGCAGGCGTTTTCTCTGAATAAATTTCCTTAAGAGACCCGTCCAAATATTCTTTTTTGCTTTTATTTTGATTAGATTCATTCAGAATAAGATTAACCTCTACAATAGAAAGAAATCTGCAAAACTCCTCTAAAGGAAATTCTTTATTTAATTCATCAATTTCAGTAACTTCTATCAAAACTGTTTTTCCTGGAAGCTCTTCTAACAACAATCCTTTTAAAATATTGAACAGTGAAAGTACTGTAAGATAAGAGTCAGCATTAAGCAAGGGAATTTGCAAATTATGAATTGATGAATATATGTCACTTTTAATCTCAAGATTTCCCAAGCTAAGAATAATACCCGCCCCCGTATTTTCCAAAAATTTAAAACTCGCTATACCTTCTGCAAAGTATGCGGGAGTTATAATGACTGGGATACCTCCTAACTCCGATATGGCAATCTGAATCATGGCATGTTGGATTTCTGAAACATCCCCCATCAGGCAGTAAATACTTTTCTGATGTAATAGAAATGAATACTCAGGCTCAAATCTCTTTTTTCTGATATCTTCAATTAGTTCGGCAGTAACTATAAGTTGCTCTTTGCCCCACTCTTCAAAATTCATTCTTGAGTTTTTTTCTAAAGTTTTCAGCATAAGGGCCTCATTTCAATATTCGAAGGCCTTCTTCTTCTATCACAAAACTGCGTTCATCACTAAATGCACGTAAACCTGACCAATCCTCAACAAAATTTCTGTAGTAATATTTCCCAAAAGGAAGCGAAGATATACCCAAAATATTATCATAAGGCGGCTGACTTATAGGCATGCCCACATTAGTCCACTCTCCTGATGTTTTTATCTGTGGTTGAATATAAAGAACATTATGACCTTTCACCGAATTTGATACGGTTATAGTATCAGGTCTGTAAGGATGTTGTTTGAAATTTAATATTTTTACGCCCAATTCCTTCTGGCTAGAGGAGGCAAGTTTAATAGCTAAGGCGGGCTCAAAATATCTAATTGATTTTTCCCCCTCACTGTCAAGCAAAAACGACCTATCGGCCTCATCGGACCCGATTCCTGCTGCAAGAATCGGAGAGGTAGCCCTACTATTTAATTCCTCGTCATCGCTCCATAGCCAAAGATAATTACCTGTATTTTTAGAAAGTATTTCCATGGGCACTTCTTTCCAAAACCATCGGCTTCCCCCTGCATGCGGAAGAGGAACCGATGAGTCACCTTCAAAAGGTATATTGTCAATTTCTGTCAGCAGAAAAGGGGTCGGCTTTTTTTCTTTTGAATCGGATATTCCTATCAGTATACTGTAGGGCCCAGAAGAAATATCTTCCTCTCCCTCTTCTTTAAAATGTTCTTTTATCTGCTGATATGTTTTACTTCTCCCCAATCGAGCACCCAGATAAAGACGCTCATATCCTTTGGTATCTAGAGGTTTTAGTTCCTTTATCCAAATATGATTCTTTCCCACATACCAATTTCCATCCCATCCACCGCCAGCAAACAAAGAATACTCATTAGGTAAGGGGAGCTCTGCATGAAAAAGAATTTTCTCTGGATTTGAATTAGCAAAGGCCTGTAATCCGAAGACAGACAAACAAGCCAGAATAGAAATAAATAAAACAGTAGGTAGGAAAACCTTCTTAGGCATATTTACGGATAAATGAAGGTAGTAGGGTAAAAAACTCTACAGCTTTTTCAATATCCTTCAGTGCTATGCTTTCATTTATTGTGTGGCATTCCGACTCCTCACCTGGGCCAAAACCTATGGTTGGTATACCCAAATGTCCGCCGGTATATGAAGCATTGGTATAAAACTTCCAATATTCCGCCTCAGAAGGGCATCCAGCAGCTTCTGCAGCCTCAACTGCGGCGTGAACAAGAGGGTGAGTATCTTCTATTTCCCAAGGTATATAAAACTCAGAAACTTTTTGAATCTTGTCCTCTCCCGATATAAAGCTAAAT
>JAAZFS010000259.1 GCA_012511615.1 Elusimicrobiota bacterium
AGTCTAAGCAGGATAAACTTCAGATTAAGATAAGAGAACTTGAGGATACACTTGAGGAAAACGATATTCCCCTTGGAGAAACTCCTCCTATCGAAGAAAAAGAATAAAAACTTTTCGTGAAAAAGGAGACGCCGCTTGTAAAGCAGTACAGGAGTATCAAGGCCGAGTACCCAGATACTCTTCTTTTCTTCCGTCTTGGTGACTTCTATGAGCTTTTTGATGAGGACGCGATTGAGGGCTCTAAACTTATGGAAATCGCCCTTACCTAGAGACAGTGTCGTCCGATTTGCGGAATTCCTTACCATGCCGCTTCAAATTATATACGAAAAATAATATCTAAATCGCAGAGCGTCGCTATATGCGAGCAGGTAGAGTCTCCTTCCGATTCAAAAGGTCTTGTGAAACGAGAGGTCGTTAGGGTTATTACCCCAGGAACCGTGATAGAGGATGACCTCTTGAAGGGGGAGAGCAATAATTTTCTTCTTTCCCTTTACAGAGATAAAGAAAAATACGGACTAATATTTCTTGATGTCTCTACTGGTGACTTCATGGGATGTTCAGCACCTTCAGCCTCAATGATGGAGTCCGAGATTTCTCGTATGCCTGTCAGAGAGGCAGTAATTTCGGAGGGAGATAAGGAGTTGAAGGAGTTTTTTCAGACTAGGTTTCCCTCAATCCCGGTTACCCTTGTTGATTCTTGGTATTTTACGGTTCCAAAGGCATCTGACCTGATCAAAGACTACTTCAGCGTCGGCACCCTCAAGGGTCTTGAGATTGATAGCCTGCCAGAAGATGTTTCATCCTCTGGTCGTTTAGTAGCCTATCTTAAGGACACCCAGAAAAAGAACCGGGCGCTTTTTAAAAAATTTCGACTTTATTCTCTTGAAGATGGGATGATGCTAGATAGAAACGCCCAGGAGAATCTTGAGCTTGTCAAAAACCAGCAGGACTCATCTAAAAAAAATACTCTTTTTGAGGTTCTCGATTATACTGATACTGCCATGGGTAGGCGTCTCTTACACTCTTCGATTCTCAGACCTCTTACCGATTCCGTGAAAATTCGGCAGCGACTTAATGCTGTGGAAGAACTTTTAAGAGAGACTGATTTATCCATGCAAGCCGGAGAGTCCCTCAAAGGTATGAGCGATATGGAAAGAATACTCGCACGGGCAGGGTTCGGTAGCTGTAATGCAAGAGATCTCTTAAATTTAAAAGAAACTCTTCAGGCCATACCCGGCCTAATCAGAGTGCTTAAAGCTGGAGAGGCCGAACTTTTGAAAAATATCACCACTCAACTTGACCCATTGATTGAGCTTACAGATGAACTCGAAAAGGCTTTAAAGGAATCTCCTCCTCTTACTGTAAAGGAAGGGGGTATAGTAAAGAAGGGTTACAGTCCTGACTTGGACGAACTTATAGAAATTTCTAGTGGGGATAAAAAATGGATTAGCACACTTGAAGAGACTGAAAAAAAACGCCTTGGAATTCCTACCTTGAAGGTTGGCTATAACAGAATACATGGATATTACATAGAGATAACGAAAGCCCATATAGACAAGATTCCCGATGATTATCATAGAAAACAGACCCTGGTAAATTCCGAAAGGTATATTACCGAAGAACTTAAAATGAGAGAGGATTCCATACTTGGTGCCGAAGAGAGAAAGGCTGCTCTTGAATACAAACTTTTTACAGAATTAAGGGAGAAGGTGACATTTCATACTGATTCACTTCAAAAAAATGCCTCTCTTATAGCTCTAATAGACTTCTTGAGAAGTCTCTCCTTAGCTGCACAGAGGCAGGGATATATTAAACCTTCTGTTGGGGATTATGATGAGATTGACATTAAAGACGGTAGGCATCCAGTAGTTGAGGTGAATATGCCCGTTAGCGGATTTATCCCAAATGATACAAAACTTAATTCTGCTACTGAACAGGTTATGATAATAACAGGGCCTAATATGGCTGGAAAATCAACCTATCTTAAAC
>JAAZFS010000029.1 GCA_012511615.1 Elusimicrobiota bacterium
CTAAGAACCATCTATCGTGTGAAATTATAACTGCGCATCCTGCAAAATCATATAAAGCCTCTTCAAGTGCCCGCAAGGTATTTACATCAATATCGTTAGTGGGCTCATCTAAGAGTATGACATTGGCTTCTTCCTTTAAGGTCATGGCTAGATGTAGTCGGTTTCTTTCTCCGCCCGATATAACCCCACATTTTTTCTCTTGATCTGCCCCAGTAAAATTAAACCGGGCCAGATAGGCTCTTGCATTAATACTTAGTGAGCCGATATCGATAGTTTCACTGTTTTCAGAGATTACTTCAAAGACTGTTTTATCTGGATCAATCTTTGAGTGCTGCTGGTCAAAGTAGCCGAGCTTTACGCTCTCACCTACCTTAAAACTACCGGAAGTCGCTTCCTCCATTCCCATATTCATTCTAAATAGGGTGGTTTTCCCAGCACCGTTAGGTCCAATTATCCCAACAATACCATTGGGTGGAAGTGAAAAATTAAGGTTTTCAAAAAGCAGAGTATCGTCAAAGGCTTTGGATACTCCTTCTGCTTCTATTACAAGATTCCCTAAACGGGGTCCGTTAGGAATAAAAATTTGAAGTTTCTTTTCTCTTTCCGCCATATCTTCACTTAAAAGACTTTCATAGGAAGCCAACCGAGCCTTAGATTTTGCCTGCCGTGCTCTCGGCGACATTCTAACCCACTCTAATTCTCTTTCAAGTGTTTTTCTTCTTTTAGACTCGTGTTTTTCTTCCATTTCCATGCGCTTGGCTTTCTGCTCCAGCCAAGAGGAATAATTACCTTTCCAAGGAATTCCTTCTCCACGGTCTAGTTCAAGAATCCAGCCTGCTACATTATCAAGAAAATATTGGTCATGGGTTACGGCAATAACAGTTCCGGGATACTCACTCAGATATCTTTCCAGCCAGTTTACTGATTCCGCATCAAGATGGTTGGTCGGCTCATCCAGTAAGAGAATATCAGGAGAGGAAAGAAGAAGTCTACAGAGAGCAACTCGGCGCCTCTCGCCACCAGAACAAATTTTTATGGGTGTATCTCCCTCCGGACATCTCAGGGCATCCATTGCCCGCTCTAAAAGTCTTTCAAGCTCCCAACCGTTTAAGTGGTCAATTTTTTCCTGAACCTCTCCCATTTTCTCCAGAAGCTTCTCCATTTCTGAATCAGAAATATCTTCACTCAAGCGAATATTAATTTCATCAAATTCTTTTAGAAGATCTACCGTTTCCTTTACTCCTTCTTCAACAGTTTCTTTAACTGTTTTTGTCTCGTCCAGCTTGGGCTCCTTCTCAAGGAGGCCAATGGAGAAACCCTCTGTGAAAGTAATCTCTCCCTCATCCGGTTCTTCCATACCTGCAATTATTTTTAGCAGCGTAGATTTACCCGAACCATTTAAGCCCAAGACTCCTATTTTAGCTCCATAAAAAAACGATAAATAGATGTTCTTTAAGACCTTTCTATGGGGGGGATAAGTTTTACATACATTTATCAGGGAAAATATAATTTTTTCATCAACGTTTGACATAAATACTCCATTTTCATTCAAATTCCGACGGTAGTCTATATTACTATATTTCCTGAAAGGGTCAACCGATTTACAGAGTAAATTTGACAGGTATTTGTCTCTGAAATAAAATGATTTTTATGGATACTCATTTAAGCAAGACCATAAAATTAATAATTTTTCTCATTTTCGCCACACTCTGCGGATTATCTCATTCACAAGTCTTCGCTAAATCCGCTCCAAGCCTAACAGAAGAATTTGTCATTGAGCATGAATCCTCTATTGAAACTCTTGATGAAGAGGCCTCTAGGCTAGAGGATCGTTTCAATGAAAATTTTGTTTTTGCCCTTATAATTATCTTTCTAATTGGACTTGCCCTCAACCTTACACCCTGCATTTATCCCATGCTTGCTGTTACTGTTTCTATATTCGGCCAGGCAGAAACTAAGGGCCGAAGTTCTTCTATTATTCGGGCCGGTATTTATGTGCTAGGAATTGCTAGTATGTATAGTGTATTAGGAGTGGTCGCATCTTTTACGGGCGGCCTCTTTGGAGGACTTCTCCAATCTAAAATTGTACTTATATTTATTGCTTTTTTATTTTCTCTACTAGCTTTGAGTATGTTTGGACTTTTTGAGTTAAGGATACCTACTTTTCTTACCAGTAAATTAGCTCATAGCGGCCTTATTTCAAATTTCGGCATATATTTATCAGGACTTTTTGTAGGTATTTTTGCAGCACCTTGCATAGGTCCGCCCATTATAGGGCTTATGACTCTGGTTGCCTATAGAGGAGATCCGGTTTTCGGATTTTTGGTTTTTTTCATTCTTAGTATGGGGCTTGGCTTTCCCTATCTTATCCTTGGTTCTTTTTCTGGCCTTCTGAATAAAATGCCGCGTTCAGGAGATTGGATGGTTTGGGTAAGAAAACTTATGGGACTAATTCTAATTTCTTTTACTTTCTTTTATCTATCTCTTGCTTTTGGAGATAAACTGCTATTTATTTTAATCCCCTTAACTCTTCTTATCGGTGGCCTCTATCTTGGATTTATCGATTCAGCTGGAAATAAATCTAAAGTTTTTAAATTTATTAAGAGAATTTCCGGAGTTTTATTTATACTTGCTGGAGTTTTCGTCTACAGTTTGGGGAGATCCCCTAGAGTAGAATGGTTAGCCTGGTCTCCTGCTATCGAAGAGGCAGCATACAATAATGGAAAAATGACAATTATTTATTTTTCTGCGGACTGGTGTATCCCCTGCCAGGAAATGCAACTAAAGACTTTTTCGAACCCTGATTTAATCAAAGAGCTTTCATCCTTTAATCTTTTAAAAGCAGATTTAACTAGCTTTGATTCCCCAGCCTCAGTAGATTTAAGAGAGCGCTACAATATTTCGGGAGTACCAACTTTGATATTTATAGATTCAAAAGGTAGTGAAATCAGAGATGCCCGAGGGGTGGGCTATCTTGGTGCAGAAAACTTCATAAGTACCCTCCAGAATTTAACTGACTCCATTGCTGGTGACTCTAGCGACTATAAAGATTTTAAATCGACAAATTATTCAGAAGTTATCCTTGTCAATAAGTCTGAATGGATAAGTCCCGGAGAAGTGTTTGAGATAGGTCTACTCTTTCTTATGGAAGATGGTTGGCATACATATTGGCAGAACCCTGGCGATTCCGGCATGGCTCCGATTATAGAATGGTCGCTACCAGAAGGTTTTACTATTGGCCAAGTTAGCTGGCCTTATCCTAAGAAATACGATGAAGGCTCCTATGAAGTTTTCGGCCATGATAATTTTCTATTGTTAAAGGCTCAAGTAAATCCTCCAGATAAGATGACTTCTGTACAAAGAATAACATTCGGAGCCAAGGCGAACTGGCTTATCTGTAAAGACATCTGCCTATCAGAGCAGGCAGAATTTTCACTGACTCTTCCTGTCAAAGAAGAACCTGCACCGATTTTAAAGATCTGGGAACATTACTTTGAAAAAACCGAATCTATGTTGCCAATCGAAGATCCTTCCTGGAGTTTTAGAGCTCTTAGAGAAAATGGAGATATAAAACTGTTAGCTAGTCCACCTAAAAATTTCCCACAAAAAAGATTAGAAAATGCCGAGTTTTTTCCAATTAATCAGGGAGAGGTAGAATCAATAGCTAAGGCTTGGGAAATTGTCGATCAAGAGTATTGTCTGACAATGAAACTAACTGGAGAATTAAATCAAAATAAAATTCTTGAGGGAGTACTCGTTTTTTCAGATGAGGACACGCCAAAGGCCCTATCTATTAAGGCAATAGTCGAATAAAAATAAAATATTAAAGACTTTAAAGGCTAGTTTTAGCGAAATAGTAAAAATTATTTCTTACGGAAATTGGGGTTGGCTGGATTAATGTAGTTGGTTCCACTAAGTCGATAGACAATCCTACCTTTAGTGGGATCATATTTAGAAACAGCAACTCTAACTCGGTCTCCTACAGTAAGTTTAATATATCTTTTTCTCATCTTACCGCATAGGTGACAGAGTATGTCAGTTCCTAAATCAAGCTTTACATTAAAAAATGTATTGGGGTGAAGCTGTGTTACCACACCTTCTACTTCTATGGTGTCCTTATTTCGTGTGTTCATATTGGTCAATTATTAGAATATTGATACTACCATATATTGTCTAATAAATCAAACAAATTATCTTCAATTGTAAAAAATGTCAATATATTACAAAATAGTTCAGGACAAAAAAATAATGAACAAGTATTCCTCAAAGCAAATAGAATATTTTAAAACTGGCATAACCCATGATATAGACTTCCGGCTAAAAGCCCTCCGGAAGCTAAAAAATCTTATTCTTGAGAACCAGGAAGATATTATCAAGGCAGTATCATCTGATCTAGGGCGTTCAGAAACAGAGGTCTATACTGGCGAGATATTTTTTGTCCTAAAAGAGATAGATCTTTTTATAAAAAATCTCAAAAAATGGTCCAGACCTAAAAAGGTAAAGACTCCGATACTTCTCCAACCAGCTAAAAGCCGTCTTCTATCTCAACCTTTGGGGACAGTTTTAATCATAGCTCCCTGGAATTATCCTTTTCAATTATTAATTATGCCCCTTATAGGAGCCATAGCAGCAGGAAACTGCGCTACTCTAAAACCTTCGGAAATATCAGAAGAGACTTCTGCTTTAGTAAGTAAAATAATTAATTCTAATTTTGATGAGGGTTATATTCAAGCGGTAGAAGGGGATGCAAAAGTTGCAGCCGGATTAATCAGTGAAAAGTTTGATCATATTTTTTTCACGGGAGGTAGTGGAGTCGGTAGAAAAATTTTAGCGGCCTCTGCCGAAAACCTAACCCCCGCAACCTTAGAGCTGGGAGGGAAATGTCCCTGTATTGTTACAGAGGATGCAGATATAGCACTTGCCGCCCGCCGAATTGTATGGGGAAAGTTTTTCAATGCGGGTCAGACC
>JAAZFS010000260.1 GCA_012511615.1 Elusimicrobiota bacterium
CAAGGTTTATCTGATAAAAAATAACCTGTTTTTTTCATTCGCGGTCTCTGATTGAGTATTCGGCACCAGTCTACATTTAATCCGCGCCCACCTCCTGCATAAATTCTTTCTCTGACTCTTCCGAAGACCAACCCTGCATATCCATCCGCTCTTGCCGGACTTCCTCTCTCTCATCGCGAGAAGCGACAACTCTGAGTTGACCTGAATTTATGAAAGCCCTCTCAAGATCTTTGGTAAAGGTTTCGCTAATTATATGTTCGTCAGTCTGATTTCTTACACTACCAACTATTACTGTGGGAGGAGCCCCCTTCTCTTCCTGAAATCTGCCCAGCCAAGGACGAGAGAGACAGTCGGAAATCATCTCTTCAGAAACCTTTCTTGAGTCGGTATCATTCCATTTTCCGGAAAGATCCATCTGCGTATCAATATCTATCCTACTTACTGACTTACTGCCACAGCCGACTCCTACAAAAACCATAAGCACAATACTTAAAAACCACAATTTTTTCTGCATAGACATCTCCTTATCTATAATTTATATAACTAAAAAGAGAAAAGCGGCCTTTTTATCAGCTTCTTGATACTTTTCTGTCCGGCCCAAATTATAATATTATCCTCAAGGTCAATCAAGCTTAAGTCAATCTGGTAATATACAACCCTCTTCCCAGCCTCTTCGTCATATATTGAGCTTATAATTCCTCTAATCATATAATCAGCTCCGCTCTCTCTGCCAAGACTGCTCCTTGTGTCAATAGAGGCCCAGGTTTGCATATCTTCTCTCTCACTTCTAATCTCATCTCGCTCCGCGGATGAAGCTACAAAATTGATAAGTCCACTGTTTAAGAGTGCTCTCTCAATATCCTTCATAAAGGTTTCAGAATTGATATGCTCATAGGTCATATTTTTCACCCTCCCAACAATTACAGCCGGAAGTCTCCCTCTGTCTCTTCTATATTTTTCGGCCCATCCAGAAGACAGGGACTGTTGAATTAATTCTTCCGATACAAGACGGGAATCTTCATCATTCCACCGGCCAGAGAGGTCTATTGCATCTGCTGGACTGAGTCTTTTCACAGTCGGCGTAGAAGCGCAACCAGCCAAGGAGAGAGAAAAAATTATAAGTAAGCTTAAGAAGCGGTCCAAGCCAAACTCCTTTTTTCTACCATACTTGAGTATATTTTATTAGGTAAAAACCTGTATGTTGCATAAGCGACAAGATTATATAAAAAGTCATGAGCCCTATCAAAAAGACTAGGTGTAGGGAAAACTTCAGAATAGGGATAGGCAAGGAATAATATTTCCATACCGCTACATTCCCTCAAATAGAGACGGCGGGCCCGACCAGCATGCCACCTTGAAGCTATAATAACAAGTCTGTCGTAGCCTCTCTCAAGAGCTATTTTAGAAGATTCCGTAAGATTGTCTATAGTATCCTGGGAAATATTTTAACAGTAAAAACCCTTTTCTACCTGTAGCTTTCGTGCAATGTCTTGAATGGATTTATTCCCCTCTATTTCGCTGCATAAACCTCCTGAAATAATGATATCTTCAACCCTGCCCTTTCTTAGGAGACTTGAAGCATATTGAATACGTCTTTCCATCTCACTTGGAAGTTTTTCTCTTGCCTCTAGGCGACCACCATATAAAACCACTGCAGCACCGGCTGAAAGCTCAAGTTCATCAAAAGTGTTTTTAGGTAGCCGAATGCTTAAAAGACTAAAGAGCCCTAGGGAAAAACCAGCTATCAAAAATACTAAAACGATTTTTCTAATCATTTTCCTCTTACTAAAACTTTCATCCGCGGGGATGGTATCTTGCATGCATTTCACGGATGTTTTTTCTGTTCACATGAGTGTATATCTGAGTCGTGTCTATATTTGAATGCCCCAGAAGAACCTGTATAGACCTAAGATCAGCACCATTTTCAAGCAGGTGGGTAGCAAAAGTATGCCTGAGAGAATGAGGCTTAACATTTTTCTCTATACCAGCCGCCTCAGCTGTTCTTTTAACAATTTTCCAGATTCCCTGCCGACTTATTTGATTTTTTTTTGTTCTACCGGCAAAAAGAAAGTCTGAAGAAGAAAGTTTGTTTTCTCTAATATATTCTTTTATTAACTTGAGGATAGCTCGATTGACTGGAGAAAAACGCTCCTTGGAGCCTTTACCGAAAACTTTTATCCAGCCCCCCTCTAAATCTATGTCCTCCACTTTAATAGCGGATAGTTCGGAAATCCGCATTCCGGTAGCATAAAATATTTCTATTATAAGTCTGTCTTTGGGGTTAGAGGCAGATTTTATCATAGCCTCTACCTCATCCAGTCTTAAGGTATCAGGAAGTTTTTCTTGTAGACGGGGAAATTTAAGCTCGGCTGCTGGATCCTCTTCAATAATGTCTTCAAAATATAGAAACCTATAGAAACTTTTCAGGGCGGCTAAAAGACGGGCTAGGGACTCCGATCCAAGGGTCGCTCTTTTTGTAATAATATAATCCATTATATGAGGACCTTTCACTTGCTCTGGGGCTATCCCCTCAGATTCAAGATACTTAAGAAAACCTCCAATATCTCTATTGTAGGCCTCCAGTGTATTAGATGCGCGGGCCTTCTCTATGTGAAGATAATTTAAAAACCTCGCAAGAAGAGGCTGAACAGTCACCGGAGAAAGGGATTTCTCCGCCTTTCCCTTCCAACAGTTGTGGAGGACCCATGACCTGGGAGTACTTTTACATCATCGTCAAGTACAAGAATTCGACTTCTAATACTTTCCAGTAACTGGTCATGGCTTGAAAGGGGGAAATCAGTTCTACCAACTGAACCTGCAAAGAGAGCATCCCCAGAAAAAAGTGTTTTCTCTGATTCTTGAAGCAAGG
>JAAZFS010000261.1 GCA_012511615.1 Elusimicrobiota bacterium
CATACATTTGGTAATGAAGTCCACATCCTCAATGAAACCCATCCTCAACATTTCGTCAGCTTCGTCAATGACAAAAACCCGAATCTCGCTCAAAGAAAATTGCTGGTTGTATATAATGTCGCAAAGTCGGCCGGGAGTAGCGACAAGAATCTGTACTCCATCTCTGAGTTTTGCCATCTGGATATCCATGTCAAATCCGCCGTAAACAACGAAAGCTTTTAAACCCATCGGCCTAGCAAAAGAACTCACCTCATCAAGGTACTGAATTGCGAGCTCTCTTGTTGGAGCAATGATAAGCGCCTGTATGGCATTTATGTCTTTATCGACCATCTGAACTATTGGAATTCCACAGGCAGCTGTTTTCCCCGATCCAGTTTCGGCTTGACCTATCAAATCCCTTCCCTCTAAGATAAGAGGAATAGTCTTCTCCTGGATTGGCGTTGGATGATAAAAACCTTCCTTCCCAAGTATGTTGGAAAATTCTTCGCTAATCCCTATATCTGTAAATTTTTCATTATATATTCAATCCTTTTGGTTATTGCCTTTAATCCTGCAGGGAAGATTTAAATTAAGTAGGTAGCTTGCATTTCTCACATCTGTAGTTTCATTAGAGTACCATAAATCCAGTTTGAGGGCAATTTTACTTTAGTCTCCAATAAATGCCTTTGCAATAATTTCTGCTAAATTCCTTGCAAGCAGCCTATTTCCTTTTTCAGTACAGTGACCGAAATCTCCAGCAAAAGAGTCCCTGAAATATTCTTCGTACCCCTCTGAAAGTACTGCTTCTCTAAATAGTCTGCTATTATCGGCAAAAATAATTCCTTCCTCATTGCCGTGGAATATTTTTTTTAGAGGCTCTATACTCCGCCCAGGATACTGAGCGCAAAGATATACTATGTTTTTTTCTCTAAGAATATCTCTAACTTTTCGGTAGTTGTTTAATGTAATTTGATTCATGTGAGAAGCTGATAATTTTTCGGCGTCCTGCCAGAAAATTTGTGCCCCAAAATCATCTTTTTTCTGTCCAAATATTCTAGAGAGAAAATAATAGCCACGGGGATCTCCCGGGTTCAGCTCGATAATTTTCCTATATATTTTCTCTGATTTGTCTAATTGATCTAACTTAAAATATATCAGCCCTAGATCATTTAAAAGACCCTCTTCTGTCGGATATTTTTTTATTCCTTTCTCAAGAATTTTTACAGCCTCCTCATATTTACCCCTTTGAATATAAAATCCCCCAGAGGCCATGTATTGTGCTGGAGAAGGATCCTGCAAAGACTCTAAGCTGGCAAAAACCCGCTCAGCCTCCAGAAATTTTTCCTGACCGTTATAGAGCCAACCCAGCTCAATATAGGCTCTTTCATCTTCTGAGAATTTTTCTATGGACTCAAGAAATGCCATCTCTGCTGCAAGATATTCCCCAAGGTTCCGTTTTTCTATACCCTCACGCAGATAATTGTTTTCAGGGTGATTTTTTTTACCTTCTCTAGGAGAATCCGAAGCTGATGGTATCCATAATTTATAATTATAAGGAGATCGTCTACCAATATGTTCCTGAAGAATCTTCCATAATTTGTATACTCTGCAATTTCTGAAAATTTTTGGAGAAGAATCTAGTCCCACAGGGTTGAGTGGGTAATGCAGGCCCGTATCATTAATTCCCATCATACTAATAACCATATCTGGCCTGTAGCGCTGAATGTTTTTCTCAATAGAGTTAAGGATATCACTAGTGTTAATCCCAGGAACACCGGCGTCAATCACAACAAACTCCTGACCACCAGATAATTCTTTCAAGTAGCCGGCCAGATATTGTGGGTATTCACCTGACGTCGTAGATTCCCCAATGCAGAGTATACGATATCCTCCCGAAAGGACAGCTTGACGATTAAAGCGATCTATTCGCCACCTGTAAATGCTACCGCCGGCACGCAAACCGAGCTCTAAGGCTACTAGCGCAAAAAGGATTCCAGCGAG
>JAAZFS010000262.1 GCA_012511615.1 Elusimicrobiota bacterium
AGATTATTTTATTAAGGGGATTAATTTTTAATAAGTTTTTAGATTTATTTATAAGAAAAATAGGAGTTTGTTACAGTCTTAGATCCATGTTTTTAAATATGTTCACTAATCTTATGAAATGGGATTTTTCTCCCTCTATTTACACTTAAATGAAAAACAAAAAATCTGATTTAAATAAGCTTTCCGGAAAAGTAGATAAAGTCTTATATCGCAACAAAGAAAATGGCTTTTCGATTTTGAGATTATCTGATGAAAAAGGCGTTAATTTTACGGCGACCGGAAAAATGCCTGATATTTATGCTGCAGAAAATATAAATTTAAAAGGTCGTTGGATAAAAAACCCTAAATATGGTATTCAGTTTTCGGTTGTCGAATATGAGAAAACTGCTCCAACTTCTTTGGAGGGCATAGAAAAATACCTTTCATCTGGACTGGTGCCTGGCATTGGGCCTGTAATGGCAAAAAGAATAGTAGAAAAATTCAAAGAAAAAAGTCTAGATATAATTGAAAACTCACCTCAGATGCTCAAGAGAGTTGAAGGATTAGGGACAAAGCGTATAAGTTGGATAAAAAACGCCTGGAATGAACAGAGAGAGATAAGGGAGGTTATGATCTTTTTGCAGGGCTACGGAGTTAGTTCGGGATATGCAGTTAAAATATTCAAAAAGTACGGCTCTGGTGCTATCAAAATTATTAAACAAAATCCATATCGATTAGCTTCGGATATTCAGGGAATAGGGTTTGTGAGGGCTGATAGAATCGCTAAAAAACTTGGTTTTGAAAAAGATTCTATTGTCCGGGCTGAATCAGGAATACTCTATTTTCTTCAAACTTGCGTACAGGAGGGGCATCTTTATTTCCCAAAATCTAGGCTTAAAAAGCGCGTAACTCAAATGCTAGCTGTTTCTGGAGAAATAATTCAAGAGGCTCTTGAAAATCTTTTAGATTCCGAAAAAATTCATATTGAAGACTCAATAACCCACGATGGGGCTGTATATGAATCCAAATTTTATCGATACGAAAAAACCATAGCTTTACATTTAAGAAAAATGCTAGGGGAAAGAGAACTCTTTAAATTGTATGAAGAAAAAACTCCAATAGAGATAATTGAGGAGAAGTTATCTATTAAGCTAGCGCCCCAGCAGATTGAGGCAGTAAAAGCTGCTGGAGAACATAAGCTTATGGTAATTACAGGGGGTCCTGGTACGGGAAAGACTACCATTATCAGTGCAATAATAGCTAAGTATTTCTCAGAGGGTAAAGAGATACAACTTGCAGCCCCCACTGGCCGGGCGGCTAAAAGAATGTCAGAGGCTACCGGGCATCCGGCAAAGACCATACATCGTTTGCTTGAATTTAGTTTCGAAAAGGGTGGTTTTCAGCGCAATGCTCAAAATCCTCTTTCTTGCGATATACTTGTAATAGATGAAGCTTCAATGATTGATACTATCCTTATGCACGATCTTATTAGGGCTGTCCCCAATGAGACAACCTTGATTCTTGTAGGTGATGCTGATCAATTGCCACCCGTAGGTCCTGGAAGTGTTCTAAAGGACATAATAGAGTCTGCGAGAGTTCCGGTTATTAAGTTAAATGAGGTTTTTCGACAGGCATCAAAAAGTTTGATAGTTGTGAATGCCCACCGCATCAATAGCGGTCAAATGCCTCTGAAAGAACTAAAGCCAGCAGGCCTACTTGATTTCTATTTTATTGAAAGCAATGACGACGAGAAAATTCTTGAAATAATTTTAAAATTAGCAGCAGAACGAATACCAAAAAGATTTAAACTAGATTCTATGTCGGATATACAGGTTATAACTCCCATGCATAAGGGTCTGCTTGGATCCGAAAATCTAAACAGAAAATTACAGGAAAAACTTAATAATCAGGGAAATGAACTTGTTCGCGGGAAGCGTCATTTCAGATGTGGCGATAAGGTTATGCAGATTAAAAACAACTATGAGAAAGAAGTGTTTAATGGAGATATAGGTTTTATTGAGGACATAGATCAAGCTTCAAAAGAAGTTTTAGTTTCGTTTGATGGTAGAATTGTACCGTATTTAGAGGCAGACTTAGAAGAGCTCATGGGGGCCTATGCAATATCAGTACATAAATCTCAAGGATCAGAGTACCCCGCAATCATTCTTCCTCTAGCCATGCAACATTATATTATGCTTCAACGAAATCTTGTATATACTGCCTTGACTCGTGCTAAATCTCTGGCAGTCTTTGTGGGAAGTAGGAAAGCGCTTTCAATTGCAGTAAACAATAACAGAGGTGGTGAGAGGTATACAGGTTTAAAAGAATATATCAGGGCGGAAGCAAATAGCTGAGAGTTTTAGCGATTAGCTTATCCTTGAAACTATCTGTAGTCATTCTGGCATCGGGAGACTGTTGTTTCTGTTTTGCTAATATGATTTGCACCCAACTAACAAAACAAATTTCAGTATAAATTTTTAATTTGTACTAAAAAGGTGTATAGTATTTTGCGGATTAAAAGAAAGGATCTATTTTCATGCCGAGACTTGGGAAATACAATAGACTTAAAATAATTAAAACGGTTGATTTTGGCTTGTATCTTGATGGAGGTGAGGAGTTTGGTGAAGTGCTTCTACCTACAAGATATATACCAGAAGGTGTCTCCGAAGGCGATTTACTGAGGGTTTTCCTTTACCGAGATTCAGAGGACAGAGTAATTGCAACTACTGAAAAACCCTATGCGGAGGTTGATGGCTTTGCTTATTTAAAGGTCTCGGCCGTAAATAATTTAGGGGCCTTTTTAGATTGGGGGTTAATGAAGGAGCTTTTGCTTCCCTTTAGTGAGCAAAAGGGAAGGGTGAAAGTGGGGGACTGGTGTTCAGTATATATTTATCTCGATGAAAAAAGCGGTCGATTGGTCGCTTCTGAGCGCCTTGGGAGATTTTTGAGCGAAGAGCCTCCTTCCTATAGAATAAATCAGGAAGTAAGGCTTTTTATCTACGATGAGACCCCAGAGGCATTCCGTGCTATTATTAATAATTCACATACGGGACTGCTTTATAAAAACGAGGTCTTTGTTCCACTTGAAAAAGGTCGGAGGATAAGAGGATATATTAAAAAACTCAGAGAAGATTCTAAAATCGACCTATCTTTGCAGAAATCTGGATATAAAGGCAATGTCTTACCAGCTGCAAGTGCAATTCTTGAGAAACTAAAAGAATCCGAAGGGTACATACCGCTTACGGATAAAAGTCCGCCAAAAGAAATATATAGAATTTTCGGATTTAGCAAAAAGAACTTTAAAAAAGCGGTTGGAAATCTTTATAGAAAACGTCTAATCAGGCTGGAAGAAGATGGTATATATTTAATAGACGAATAGAATAAATAAATTATTTGTTTTTTTTATTTATCTTCCCATAAATTTTTCAGTGTTTCGGAATCGAGTAGTTTTTCAAGGTCGCTTTCGTTATTAATAGGACCAATAAGTTTTGCCAGGGCCTTGAGATGCATTTCAGGCGGAGCTCCTTTGGAACTTAATAATATAAACAATGCTTTCGTACTGACGGTAGTGTTTGGAAGATTCCAACCTTTTCTGTTTACTCCTAGAAAGGCTATGGAGGAAGATACTTCAGGAATATGGGCGTGAATGAGCACTGCTCCAGGTATCAGTTCCATCGGGTTTGTTGCCTTATCTTCAGTTAAAGTATTGGTCAGTTTTTCAATAGTTTTCTTCTTATTGAATGCCGAAGAGATTAAGGCTGAGATAGTTTCTTTAATACCACTATTGTCAAGGTTTAAGTTAATGTTTTTTCTAGGCAGAAGCGAAGTTATTTTGAAAGTTTTAATTAGGGCAGACTCTGGAGATTCTTCAGCCCAAGGCATCTCGGGGGGATAGAGAACCACTAAATTCAAAGTTTCTATATTATCGTTTATCATCTGAGGGATACGGGCAAGAAGAGGCTGCCAGGCTAATCGACCTTTTCTTACGCTCATAAAAACTAGAAGATCTGTCTCGCAATTAATATTATTTTTTACCCAGGGAAGGATGTTTTTCCAATCAGAGAGTTCATCCCTCTCAATTTGGAGAGGGGAGGAGCTAGTGTTTAGGATAGTGTGAAGTTTTTTGGTTGTCTCTCCAGTTGATAGAGTTAGCATAGAAGCTCCCATTTGGCTTGTAAGGGTTTTCGCTGCTTTAACAGCAGTTTTAAAACCTGGCTGGTGCTCAATAAGTGGTGGCGTTGCAAGAACTACTCTTTTCATTGTGCTAATTGGGTGGCGGCACTTACTCACAAAAAGCATCTGATGGCTTTTGAGCTGGACAGCATCCAAAATTCGCCCGAAAGTTCTGGAGTAGGAAGATGCACTACCTTTCCACCCCGCGACAATTATTGATATTCTTAAATCTGTTAGAGACTGGGTGATGCCCGACGCAACATCCGTTGTAGCGCGGGTTACAGGAATGACTGGGACATCCGCTGCATTGGCTCTTACGACAGCGGAGTTGAGAAGTTTCTCAGCTTGTGCGATTCTTTCTTCTGCACCCTCACCTGCGCGTGCGACGGCTAAAGGATATAGAGGTTCATGTGAATCTTTTCTACGGAGCATTAGAGCTAGATTTATTAATTCTTCGGCTGTATTAGGATTGGCCAGAGGAATCATTATTCTGTGGGGAGCGTCTGAGTGGCTATATGGTTTTTTGGCTTCTGAAAGTGCTACCCGTCTTGCATATTTATCTGTGAACCAAGAACCAACTACACATGTAGTAATTATCATTATAACTGTTCCGGTCAGGACTGGCTCTTCAAATATACCTATATTGTATCCTACAAGAACGGCCGCGAGTGTTGCGGCAGCTTGGTTTACGCTAAGTCCGAAGATGAGTTGACCCTCATCCCTAGTGTATCCTAAGAAAAACTTTCCAGAGACTGCGGCTATCCACTTGGTTATTATTGCGGTTGAAACCATTGAGGCAGCGACTATTGCAGATGCACCACCTTCAAACAGAAGAGACAAGTTTACCAACATTCCTACCGATATAAGAAGAAATGGTATAAATAGAGAATGACCTACGAATTGTATACGGTTCATAAGTGCACTGTTTTCAGGAATAAGTCTATTTAAGATAAAACCTGCTAGGCAGGCTCCAATTATGGGTTCCAACCCAGCGATACGAGCCATGTGAGCGGAGATGAAAACTGCAGCCAGTACCCCAGTAAAGGCTACGATTCCATCTGATGCTATGTTTCTGAAAAACCATCTCCCTAGGCGGGGGAGTATAATGAAAGAAGAGGTGATATAAAGAGCCACATAGGTAAATAACTTAATCCAGAAGACTGTTCCAGAATCTCCTTGATGCGTGGAAGTTATTACAGCCAGTATAAAGAGTGCCAGTGTATCTGTAAATAGGGTTCCGCCTATAGTTGTTGTAACGGCTCGCTGCTTTGATAGTCCAAGCCTGCTTGCGATGGGGTATGTAATCAGCGTGTGAGAGGAGAACATGCTCGCAAGAAGTATTGAAGCTGGCCAGGAGAAATTAAGAATATATTTTCCTAGTAGAGAGCCAAGGATAAGGGGTATGCTGAAAGTAAGTGCACCGAACAAGATGCTATGATTGCGGTGCTTGATGAATTGATCCATGTCTAGTTCCAAGCCAGCGAGAAACATTATATAGAGTAGACCGATTGTACCAAGCAATTCAACCTCAAGACCTCTGTCAAGAATTCCTAGTCCATGAGGTCCCAGAATTATTCCTGCAAGAATAAGGCCAATAATACCAGGAAGCTTAAAGCGCTCTGCTAAAAGTGGCGCTATTAATAGCGCAAGCATGAGTATTGCGAATATTAGAATAGGATCGGTGATGTGCATTATGTTTAAATGTTTTTCAACAAACTAAATTTATTAGACTAAGTATTTAAGATACAAATTAAAGAT
>JAAZFS010000263.1 GCA_012511615.1 Elusimicrobiota bacterium
CTCCTGAGGCTGTTAGGGAAATCTCTCTTTCTTTTATTCAGGCCGGAAGCCAGATAATTCAGACAAACACTTTTTCAGCGACTTCGCGTAAATTTGAAAATTTTAAAAAAATCAATATTGCCGGTGTAAACTTAGCTCGTGAAGCAGTAAAGCTGTCAAAAAATTCAGAGGTACTTATTGCAGGCTCTGTTGGCCCAACGGGAAGTATGGTTAAACCTGTCGGCGAACTCGGCTTTGAGGAGGCGGTTAGCCTATTCTCAGAACAGATAAGTATTTTAGAAAGTTCAGGTTGTGATCTTTTACTTATAGAGACCATGGATGATATTCAGGAAATGAGAAGCGCACTTATCGCCGCCAAAGAGACTGCACCTCATCTTAAAATAATAGCGACCATGACTTTTGCCGAAGAGGGCCGGACTTCTACCGGGACTCCCCCAGAGGTGGCAGCTTTAGTTATGGATTCTCTGGGCGCCTCAGTAATTGGAGTTAATTGCTCTTTTGGACCAGAAAAACTTGCTGAAGTTGTAGCCAGTATGCGGCAGGTAACTCAAAAACCCCTTATCGCTCAGGCAAATGCGGGACTTCCTATCATAGTCGATGGTGCTACGGAGTATCCACTTAACCCAGAGGACTATGCTCGTCTTACCAGAAAAATGGTCGATGCCGGAGCCTCTTATATAGGTGGTTGCTGTGGTACCACTCCAGAGCATATAGCCAGACTTTTAATTGAATTAAAGGATGCTACACCTCCTGCTCCACCGGAAAAAATTCCGCTTATTTTAACTTCAAGAACTGATTTTGTTGAATTTAATAATCTTCCGGTATTAATTGGAGAAAGAATTAATTTTATTGCCCGCCCCTCTTTAGCCGAGGGTGAGACTCCTCTTATAGCAGAAGCCCGCAAGCAGATTCGCGCTGGAGCAGATGCACTTGATGTTTGTTTAGGGAAATATGAGGATAGGGCAGAAGAGATTGTTGCAGTACTTTCTTCCAAGGTAAGTGCACCCTTAGTAATAGATTCTCAGACGCCATCAGCCGTAGAGGCTGCAGTTAGGTCCTACCCTGGAGTTATGCTTTTAAATTCTGTTTCAGCAGAAAAAGAAAAACTTGAAAATCTTTTACCAATAGCGGCTTTTTACGGCATGCCTATCATCGGACTTTGCGCAGATGATGAGGGAATTGCTCTTAAGCTAGAAGATAAGAAGAGGATGGCAGAAAAAATAGTAAAAAGATCCGAAGAGGTCGGTATTGATTCCGAAAAAATAATAATTGACCCGCTTGCAATATCAGTCTCCTCAGATAATCTGGCTCCTGCTACTACGCTGGAGTCTATTAAAATTCTTGGATATAAAACGATTCTTGGGATATCCAACATTTCGGCCGGTATGCCAGAGCGGGCCCTTTTAAATCAGGTCTTCAGCTCTTTGGCGGTGGGCGCTGGCTTATCAGCCCTTATAGCAAACCCACTTGATGCGGATCTTGTCTACTCTGTCGCTGCAGCTTCACTTTTATCAGGTAGAGATCCCGGTTCAAGAAATTATTTAAAAGTTTTTACTCCGACCGAGATAGAAGAGTTTTCTTTTGAAAGCCAGCTCTCCCAGGCAATTCTTCAGGGTGAAATGGAGAAGGCTCTAGATGCTGGGACCAGTCTACTCAAAGAAATCAGTCCGCTGGAAATGATAAATGAACACATTATTCCTGCTTTAGATAAGGTAGGAGAATATTTTAATTTAAGAATCTATTTTCTTCCCCAACTAATAGAGTCCGCCAGGGCCGCGGAAGAGGCCATTGCCCTCATTCCTCAAAAAGATTCTCCCAATCAGGAAGATGTCGACAAGGTAGTTATAGCTACTGTTGAGGGGGATGTTCATGATATAGGAAAGAATTTGGTGGCCCTCATGCTAAAAAATCATTCATTCAAGATAATAGATCTTGGTGTGGATGTCCCGGTAGAAAAAATAATTGATATAGCTATTAAAGAAAAAGTTTCTCTGATAGCACTCTCCTCACTTATGACGACTACGGTTTCAAAAATGGAGGAGACGGCTCTGCAAATAAATGAGCGCAAACTTGGAATTCCGCTTCTTATCGGTGGTGCTGCAGTAAGTAGAAAATTTGCTGAAACTATCGGAGCGGGTTATGCCCGCGATGCGGTTTCGGCTGTAAGTGCTGCCAAAAATCTAATCCGCGGATAATGTGGGCATACCTTGTTACTCTGATACTCTCTTTTTATCTGAGAGTCATATCTTGGACTGTAAAATTCACTTTTATTGGAGAGGAGAATCTTCCAGAAGGGGCCTATATATTTGCTTTTTGGCATAGTCGTATAGCCTTGGCTGGCTCCAGTTTTCGTGGCCGTGGTATCAAGGTCCTTGTATCTCCTTCAAGAGATGGAGAGATAACTGTGGATGTTTTCTCTAGATTTGGATACAGATTTATCAGAGGAAGTGCTTCCAACTCTCTCAAGGGGGCGACCTCCTTAAGGGAAATCCTGCGGAGTTTAAAGGACGGAAAAAGCCAAATAGCAGTTACTCCGGATGGGCCTCGTGGACCAAAAAAGACTAGCAAGGCAGGAATTGCTTATGCTGCCTCACTTTCCGGCAGACCGATAATTCCTCTTGGTGGTTGGGCAAAATCCTCTAAAATACTTGATACCTGGGATAATATGATTCTTCCCTATCCTTTTACAAAAGTGACCATGGTAGTAGGCGAGCCGGTATACATAGGTAGAAAAGAAGATTTATCTACTGCCCTTAAGCGTATAGATCAGGGGATAAATAAGGCAGATTCCGAAGCTGAAAAATTTGTCAATCTCTTATGATTTATTACTACCACTTGCTTTATTTTCTCCTTCTTCTTTTTTTCCTTCCATTTGCGGCTTTTATGGTTTTTTTCAACAAGAGGGCTTTTAATGGTATTCACGAGCGTCTGGGAATTTATCCCTCATCTTTGAAGGCAAAACTATCTTTATTAGATAGGCCTATATGGATTCATGCAGCCTCATTGGGAGAGGTTAGACTCCTTAAGAGTATCCCTGGGTTTGAACCGGGCTCAGCTCTCATCACTACTACCAGCGATGCTGGTAAATTAGCCGCTCGCCGGTTTTTCCCAGAGGCTGTTTCTATTTATATGCCTCTTGATTTGCCCTTTCTTTATGCTAGGCTTATTAGACTGGCCCAGCCTTCAAAACTAATAATTCTTGAGACTGAAATTTGGCCAGTACTTGTATCCTTAGGGAAAAATATGCCGGTTACTATATTTAATGGCCGGCTATCGGATGAGAAAATTAAGTTATATAGGTTTATTAGAAAACCTCTCAAATCACTTTTAAAAAACCTTGATGCCGTTTATGCTGCAGGAAGTGAAAATTATTCCAGATTTCTTGAAATAGGCATTTCGGAAAAAAAACTCCACTTGCTCCCTAATCTTAAATATAATTATAGTCCTCCACCTAAACCCGAAGGAGATCCAAGGTATCTTTCTAAAAAGACTAGGTTTATAGTATGTGGATCTACTCATTCGGGTGAGGAAGAAATTTTAGCTAGCGTTTTCAAGGAGCTATTAGAGGACTTTGAAAATATTGCTCTCATCCTGTCTCCCAGAAAAATTGAGAGAACTTCTGAGATCGAATCCTTGCTTGAGTCTCTTAAAATACCGACCGCCCGCTGGAGTCAGATGAAAAATTCGCCAGACCTTGGAACTTGCGCAATAATTGATACAATTGGCGAGCTTACGGCAGTATATGGTCTAGCTGAAATTGCTTTTATAGGAGGGAGTCTTATCCCACACGGTGGTCACAATATGATAGAGGCTGCGGCCTGCGGTGTGCCGGTAGTAACGGGCCTTTTTAACAATAACTTTAAAGACATAGCGGAGTATCTTGTTGAAGAGGGGGGGCTTTTTGCTGTATCTGGAGAAAAAGAATTGTAAAATTAGATGAAGTTTCTTCTGTCAGATTGGGAGGTCTCTGCATCTATAGGCAGAAAGAATATCCAAGCCTTGAAGAAAAAAAAGAAAGAAGTCGAAGTTCTTCTTGAAAAATGGGGTCTTTTTTAAAAAATCTAAAAAAAGATGAATGAAAATTTTGAATTAATTATGAGGTCTATAATAAATTTATGAAAATTCTTATTATCAGATATTCTTCTTTGGGAGACCTTGTTCTTCTTACAGCTGCCACAGCTGCTATAAAAAAGCTTCTTCCGGAGGCAGAGATTCATA
>JAAZFS010000264.1 GCA_012511615.1 Elusimicrobiota bacterium
CCCTTATAATACCACTCTTGGTATTTCATTTTCTAACAAAAAATAATGTTCGGAATCGTTCATATAATGACTTTTCGGAGCTTGTGGGGAATCAACTTGAGCATTTTGAGCAAAATATTTCTTCATATTTGAAATTAGTAGAAGGCAATATAAACTCTCTAATCGACAATCCCCTAATTCACTCGGCCTCTTTAGCTAGCTCACTTCAAAATTATCCAACTAAGTCGGATATCTACAGGCTTTATGAGAAATTTAGCTCAGATCATCCAGAAATTTTAGCCATATATCTCGGAAACCAGGAAGGTGGGTACCTGCACTGGCCTGAAGGCAAGATAAATCATCCTTATGATCCCCGTGACCAGGAATGGTATATACTGGGAACAAAAGTTTCTAGTGATAGCTCTAGAAACAATTTTTACTATTCCAGAAGGTCTGAAGAAGAAGTCCTTACTATGGTAAAGGCTATATATTCCCAGTCAGATGAGCTGATAGGAGTGCTGGCGGTTGATTTAAACTTGGATTTTATTAAATCTCTTGCTCTTAGAATGGACTTGGGCCGGAGTGGCTATGTAATAATTGCAGATGATGATGGTAATATTATAGCGGATTCGCCTAACTCGAAATTTGATTCTCCCAGTCTTTCAGAGCTTAATCTTGGACTTCAAAATGCTTTGGAAAAACCAAATAAATTTATCTCTATTTCTCTAAATGGGCATCCTCATATTGGAGTTTTTCTTAAGTCAGAGCAGACTGGATGGAACTTGGTTGGACTTATAGAGAAAAGTGAGCTTTTCGGTATTTCTACTGCTATATCAGTTGATATGCTGTGGATGATTGCCATTATTTTAGTTTTAATTTTCATCCTTTCGGCGACTATTTCTAGGGGTTTCTCTAAACCCATATTCTCTATAATAGAGCATATGAAGGAAATTGAGAAGGGCAATTTTAGTATAAAAATATCCGATAACATCTGTAAAAGGCCCGATGAACTGGGCTTTCTCGGTCGCGCCGTAGAGTCTATGAAAAATAATATAGAGAAGGAAATAGATAAGTTAAAACTACTGAATAAGACTGGAAGGATTCTGTCCTCTACACTTGATTGGTATCGGTCTATCCAGTCTTCAGCGGATATTATCTTCGAAGTAGCCGAGGCGGACAGGGGGATGATCCTTCTTGCTGAGAGGGATGAAACAGATCTGGAAGTTTATATATCTCGTGGTTTAGAAAATTTGGAAATAAAGGATGGTCGTCAGTATCTAAACGGAAAAGAGATTATCCTTGCGATTGATTATGAGGAAGTTGAGAAACTTAAAAAAGAAATATATTCGAACAAAAAAATTAAGATATACAAGAGAGACGAATCTAATCTTGATACTCCAAAATTCATAAGTTCCTGGATGGAAGCAATAGATGCTTCACTTGTAATTCCTATGGTGGTGAAAAAACGGCTTGTTGGATTTATAATCCTTCAGGCAGAAAATAGTGATATCAATTTTATATTTACCGTATCAAGGCAGGTGGGGGTAGCAATAGAAAATTCTCGACTTTATTATACTGCAAGCACTGACAGGTTAACAGGGCTTCATATACAGAGATTCTTTCAAGTTCAGCTTACCAGAGAACTCAAGCGTTCAAAGAGGTATGGTAAGCCCGTATCGTTGATGATATTGGATATAGATCACTTCAAGAAATTTAATGCAAAATACGGCAGCCAGGCTGCTGACAGATTATTAAAAGAAATTGCTGAAATAATCAGCAGAAACCTCAGAGAAGTCGACATTCTTTGCCGTTATGGCAGCGAAGAGTTGGCCATAATTCTTCCTGAGACAAATATAAATCAGGCCCAAGTTGCAGCTGAGAAAATCCGAGTCCTTATAGAAAACGAGAGTTTTTTGGAGACTTATAGCGTCACCGTGAGTATAGGTCTTGTCCAGGCTTCGCTTGAGGATACTGTAGATGGGCATGCCATGGTAACTGAGGCAGAGCGCTGCCTTGAGAAGGCCAAGCATCAAGGGCGAAATCGTGTAGTAGCTGGAGAGACTCCAGTTACTTTTAAGGGCTAGCAATGCAAGCTATAGAGTACTCTTAAAATGACTAGGACAAAACTCGGATTTATAGAGGGGTTCCTCTCAATCGGTTTAAATTCTATTCTTTTTGTCTTAAAACTCTGGGCCGGTTTAACTTCGGGCTCTATCGCAATGATTGCTGATGCCTGGCATACTCTCTCTGATTCAATCAGCTCAGGTATTGTGATAGCTGCTTTTTGGGTTTCCTCAAGGTCTCCTGATGAAAACCATCCCTATGGGTATGGGAGAGCCGAAAATGTTGGGGGAATAATTATTGCCACACTTCTTTTAGTTGTGGGCTTTAGTTTTCTTAAGGATTCTATATTGATGCTTGGCTCAGATACGGCACCGGATTACAGTAGTTTGGGTATTATCATTTTTGCTGTTTCAGTTTTTATTAAGGAGGGGCTGGCTCAGTTCTCAATATGGGCAGGAAACAAGGTGGATTCTCCCGCTCTTCGTGCGGATGGCTATCATCATCGCTCTGATGCTCTAAGCACACTTTTGATTCTGCTAGGTATACTATTTGGTGGCCACCTAACCTGGCTGGATGCTGCAATGGGCATACTCGTATCGTTTTTCATAATTTACTTGGCACTTGAAATTATAAGAGATACTTCCAGAAGCCTTCTTGGAAAACCTCTGTCTGAAGAAACTGAAAAAAAGATAGTAAGTTTTATAGAAGAAAATTTTCCAGAGGTTTCTTATCCGAATCATTTTCACCTGCACAAGTATGGTGATCATAGCGAATTAAGCATGGACATATATCTTCCAGGACATTATTCATTAAAAAGAGTACACGACATAACAGACCAAATTGAGGAGGGAATTAGACAAAATTTTTCAATCATTGCCACAATACATCCTGCGCCGGATGAGGAGGCGGAGAATTCTTGAGATTTCTCTTAATAAATCCGCCAATAACAGATTTTGCTTGCTATGATTATTTCATGAAGCCGCTGGGCCTTCTCTACCTGACCGGTATCCTTCGAGAGAGAGGCCATTTTGTAAGGCTGATTGATTCAATGGACCGGAAGTTTCCGGACCTTGCTCAGATGAAAGAAGGAAGCTATGGGAGAGGGGAGTTTTATTCTTTATACTTAGAGAAGCCTGCTCCATTGAGAAACATTCCGAGAAACTATAAGTTATACGGGCTTCCGCCAGACCAGCTTGAAGAGCTTCTGATTGAAGAAAACCAGAACTACGATTATATAATTCTTACTTCTGGTATGACCTATTGGTATCAGGGGCTTAAAGAAACCTCTCAGCTCTTGAAAAAAATATATCCGGATACTCCCATAATACTTGGAGGAATATATGCTACGCTTCTGCCTGATCATGCCTCGAAAAATATATCTTTTGATTATTTGGTTCGAGGAGGCTTTAAAGGACTTGAGAAACTTATCGGCATAAAAATCCCCTCCTTTTCCAATTGGCCAGCTCCGGATTACTCCGATTATGAAGAGCCTGGTTACGCTGTAGTTAGGAGTTCAAGAGGATGCAAAAACTCTTGTCCATTCTGCGGGATAAAAATGATTTTTCCGGGATTTGATTTTAAGGAGGCAGTGTTTCTCAGAGAAAAAATCAGGGTTTTTAAGGATACCCGTTCAATTGAAAATATTGTTTTTTATGATGACGACCTCTTGGCATCTCCTGGATTCAAAGACTATTTAAAAGATCCGGTTCTGGGAGTAAAAATTCATACTCCAAATGGATTGGATCCTGAAAAGCTTGACCCGGAGACCGGAGAACTTTTCAGAAGGGCTGGAGTCATTGATCCTTGTGTATCTGCAGATATTCTGAGTGCGGCTGGCGAAAAAAGTATGCAGAAGCATTCACAAGATTTAATAGAAAGATCGATTTCTTCGCTTAGGTCAGCTGGCTATCGTCCGGGAGAGTATTCTACATATATAATTGGAGGTCTACCGAATCAGGATATGAATCTTCTTGAACATGATGTAAGGTTCTTGCACGAAACCGGGGCTAGGGTACGGATAGCTGAGTATTCGCCTGTGCCGGGAACTTCTACGGCTTCGGTTCTTCCTAAAGAGCTTATGGAAGAGCCACTTTTACATAATAATTCGCTCTATCCCGCATTAAAAAAAGCTGATATAATCAGATTTCAAAATATTAAAAAGATAGCATCTACTCTTAACGGAAGATTTAATCAAAAATAGGTGGGTTTAAAAATATGAAAACACTTGTAGTTTATTCATCCCATACGGGATACACAAAGAAATATGCTGAATGGATTGCCGTCGATTTAAAGGCGGATATACTTAACTTAAAGGAGTTTACCGCTGAACTTGCCGGATGCTATGAAACTATTGTATATGGAGGCTGGCTTAAGGCAGGAAAAATATCTGGCTTAGGAGTATTAAAGCGTCATTTAAAGGATCTCGGAAATAAGAAATTCTGTGATTTCTGTACTGGGAATATGTTAGGTACTAGAGAAGAGCTTGAGGCTCTTGTCAAGAAAAATTTTACTAAAAAAGAATCAGCAAAAATCAAAACCTTTTATTTCCGCGGTGGCTTTGATTACAAAAAACTCAGTCGAATAAACAAATTTATTATGAGATCTCTTAAGTTTGTTTTACAAATAAAGAAAAACCCTACTGAAGGGGAGAAAGCCATAATCGAATCCTTCTATAGTCCAGTCGATTATACGGCCAAGGAAAACATCAAAGAACTTATGGATTATTTAAAAAACGGATAGATATTTTAGATCCTTTATGGTCTAGCAAAAATCTGGAGTTTCTTAATCCAACTTGAGAGCACATCTGAATATGGATAGTTAGTATAGGGAAAAGCATAGTTAATGGTGTTTTTGTGGAGTTGTCGCTGTTTATACAATAAAATTTAAGATGGAAAGTAAGAAAGTAAAAATCCCAGGCTTGAAGACTTGTTACGTATGCCCCTTAAATTGCGGGGTAAACAGGTATAAAACGCGGGGCTTGTGTGGAGCCGATGCAAATATAGAGGTATCTTCCTATAACCTTCATAGAGGAGAGGAAACCCCCATATCTGGTCAGTCCGGATCCGGCACAATTTTTTTTACACATTGTTCTTTGGGCTGTATCTTTTGCCAGAATTACACTATATCAAAACAGGGACAGGGACGAATTATTTCGGAAGATGAGCTGATAAAAATAATGCTTGAACTTCAGGACAGGGGTGCACATAATATTAATCTTGTTACGCCAACTCATTATGCTTTGCAGATATTAAAGGTTCTTAAAAAGATAAAGGATAGAAAATTGAAAATACCGGTTGTTTACAATACCTCCGGTTATGAAAATATTAAAACGCTTAGAAAGCTTGAAGGATTGGTAGATGTTTATCTTCCGGATATAAAGTTTTTCTCCGATGCCACTGCCGCCTTGTATACACAGGCAAAGGATTACCATAAGGTGAATGTCCGGGCTTTAGAGGAAATGTTCCGTCAGGTAGGAAATTTAAAGTTAAATGAACAAGGCATAGCTGAACGGGGCCTGCTCATTAGGCATCTTGTTCTTCCAGAAGGGTTATCAGGGACTTCAGAGGTTTTAAGGTTTCTCAGAGAAAAGTTTGGAAAAAAAATTTTCTTAAGTCTTATGTCACAGTACCATCCTGTAGGAGATGCGAGAAGAGACCCCAAACTTTGCCGCAGAATTACCAGACAAGAGTATTTCGCAGCATTGTCCGAAGTGGAGCGGTTGGGTCTTGAAAATGTCTATAGCCAGTAGCAATAAGGAAAAAACTTTATGTGGATTGTATTATCCATTCTGACTGCGATTTTCTACGCTTTGCAGGGAGTCTGGTCAAAGAAGATTATGAGGGATATCAACAGATATACCGTTACTTGGGCCATGTTTGCCTTTGCTCTTCCTGTCCTTTTTTTTCCTTTTATAGCTGCTGGTATACCAGAAATCGGACCCAGGTTTTGCTGGGGGACTGCAGGTTCAGTGCTTATAAATATGGTTGGCTTTACTCTCTTTATAAAGGCTCTTCAGATTTCTCCACTCAGC
>JAAZFS010000265.1 GCA_012511615.1 Elusimicrobiota bacterium
CGTTATCGGAACAACCCAAGAGGTCAGCCAAAACACTATGACAATTTTAGTGATTTTCAAAATATTCTCGCGCGTAAAGTAATACAGCATGCAGCAGGTAATCAGAGCATAAGTAAGATGAGCAAGAGCATAGGCGCTAAATATTTTATGGATGGAAAAATACTGACCATGCACAGGATCTATTGAATGACCTATGGTATGAGTCCAAACAATGCCATCAGCAAAATTTCGCAGAAGCACTATTACTACGTATAAAGCCAACCAGCCCCATACGTTCATAGTATTCTTTTCTATAGGGTCAAAAATTTTTCTTTGCAGGAAGCTCATTGCCTTAATCGTACCTGATTTTACCCCTCTCTTTTTCTTTCCTCTCATCTTCTATCCGCTGGAGACGGGCCTTTAGTGCTAGAGAATATAGTTCACCCCCATCCTCTACAAATCTGAAGTTTTCTTTAAATATTTCTTCTGCTTTATCAAAATCTCCCGACTCCATATATATATCTCCCAAAGTAAGCATAAGACCGGGATTGTCAGGCTTAATCTTTAATCCTTCTTCCAATATTTTGATTGCTTTTTTGTAGTTGGCTTTTTCAGTGTAAATCAAAGCGAGTTTCAGATGAAAGCTGGCCGTCCTTTTCTTCCGCATAGACCTCTTCAGCCCCTGCTTATAAATTTTTTCAGCAGCATCCCGATTGCCTGACTGGCTATAGTAATCTCCCAGCATCGTATAGTTTGGGAGAAAACACGGATCAACGTCAATCCCTGTCAGAAGATGCCTCTCAACAGCCTCTTCATCTTCACTTACAATATAAATATATCCAAGCAAATAATGGGATATAGCTGAAACAGGAAGGAAACTTATAGATTTCTTTAATACATCTTTCGCCTCTTCATAGCGATCGCTTCTAATAAGTGCCTCACCGAGAATAATCATAGCGTGTGGATTTTCCGGCAGATCCTCAAGGAGTCTCTCAGCAAAAGGAATCAGCTGCTGTTCAGCATAAGGATTTATCTCCGAAACTCTCAGAAGCATGTTAGTACCTTCATCGGGATAATGGTTAATATGGTAGATATAGGCCTGTATATAAAGAGGGAGCAAATTTTCTGGTTCGCCCTCCTGCCATTCTGTGCATAGTTCAAACAACATATCAAGATCTCCGCTCCCAAATCCAGCCCGAACTCCCTGATAATAGTCTTTTTCAGCGGATTTAAGGCCTGTAAATGAAAAGACAGTAAGTATAAAAGAAATCAAAAACAACTTAATTAAATTTTTATTTAGCATCATTAATTTAAAACACCATTTTCCCTAATAAAATACATTAATACTACATAGAGCGAAAAATAAGTTATGAAATAGGGAACTTCACTCCATTTCTTCCGCAAAACCCAGTAGGCACCAAGCAGGGCTCCTAGGGCGGAAAAATAATAAAACTGCTTAATTCCTAAGATAAATGGTGGACAAAAATAAGCAACTACTGTCAAAAGAGCTATCACCCAACGGGAAGTCCGCTCACTCATCATGGTGGGAATTGATTGAATTCCCTCAGCCCTATCTCCCTCGCGATCCTTTATGTAAATCATATTGACGCTCAAAACCAATATTGCTCCTACCATCAATACAAATCTAATAGGAATTAGTTGGAAAGTATCAGTCCCGGCTAAAATGCTAAAACCCGCAACCGTAGCGATAACTCCACCTAAAGCAACTAAAAGAGTATTAAGCGGAAAGAAACTCTTCAATCTGAAGGGCGGAATTGAATAAACCGAAGCGACTAAATGATAGAGAAGAATTAAAAGAAAAGGAACAAGCCCTGCAATCAAACTGAGTATAAGCGATAGAATAAAGCATCCTATTCCCCATTTTTTATAAACACTGGGAGAAACTGCATTTTTAACAAGAGGCCTGGAAGGGTTTGTAAGTTTATCTGACTCAAGATCATAAAAATCATTTACAACGCAGGCCGCTTGGAAGGCAAATATAATACTTAAGATAAGAGCAATCACCTTAATCCAATAGGTTAGGTCTAAGCCAGGAAGTAAGGGATGCCAACTTGCCACTAGTGCTCCGCTTATAAGAAGCATAGAAAAATGCATGGAGCGAAAGGGTCTGATATTTTTGATTAGAACTTTTAAAACTTTCATTTCAGATTTCCCTCGCCTCTTTTCCTATTCCGAGATTTCTCTGCCCCCATGCGGGTTTTCTCTGCGGCATCTTTTACTTTAGAATTTTTGTCTCTCGAGGATCTTCTGGAGGCTCTTTCTATGCGCGACAAGGTGTCGGCGTCTGGAGTCTCTACTTCAAGGACTTCTGTAATTGCATCAAAAGATGCAGCCTTGACTCTTCCAGATGATTTAGAGTCCTGGGC
>JAAZFS010000266.1 GCA_012511615.1 Elusimicrobiota bacterium
AACAGTATCTCCGAGCGCAGTGCGTGGTTTAAGCTTCGCTATCCTGACGCCCACGAACAGGCTTCCTTCAAGCTATCCCTGTTAATTTCCCCTTAAAAGCCCCCAGAGAGAAGAACCTTCAGGGTACCCTAACTAATTGACGCCCTATACCAGATCGTTAGGAAACCTGGCCGGACGAGCGGCATTAAGCCGCTAGTGCGTAATTATTGTTTGCAGTTATTGTTTTTGTACCTTTTTATCGAGCTGGCACCAACTCGGCTCGCTGCTCTTTCCACCCTTTCCCCCGTCGAAACCATTACGCCCCCTTATTGATGGGATCTCTCTTTTAGAATGCGATCGATGTCGCGCTTGGCGTCTCGTTCGGCAATATCCTGACGTTTGTCATGGAGCTTCTTGCCGCGGGCCACGGCCACTACCAGTTTGGCCAGTCCATGCTTAAAATAAACCCGCAATGGTATAAGGGTATAACCTTTTTGTGAAGTAAGGCCATAAAGTCGATTGATTTCCCGACGCTGCAGAAGTAGTTTCTTAGGTCGCTTCGGCTCATGGTTAAAGCGATTGCCTTGTTCATAAGGGCTAATATGGAAGTTGATCACCCATACTTCCCCATCCCTTACTTCCGCATAAGCATCCTGCAAATTGGCCTTACCTGCCCGCAAAGATTTAACCTCAGTCCCTTGCAAGACTAAACCTGCTTCAATAGTATCATCTATATGATATTCAAACCGAGCTTTGCGATTTTCAACTACTACTTTGACGCTTTTATCTTTCACAAGGTTCACCCCGAAAAATAAACCCTCGCACCGATGGTAAATATCCACCTACAGCCAGGGTTTGATGTCTACTTCTTCGACTTCAATTATATAACGGATAGTGCACAGGGTCAAGATTTGCCCTTTATAATCATCTTCCATTTTCTATGAGAACTCAGTCAATTCAAAGTCTATTTTAGCTTCGTCAACATTGACTTTGACCAATTCTACCTCAACTTCACTGCCGATTCGGTATATTTTCCGAGTATTCTTGCCCATAAGTATGAGTCGGCTGTCATCAAAAATATAGTAGTCGTCCAAGAGGGAGGATATGTGGACTAAGCCCTCCACACCATTGTCCAATTCTACGAAAAAGCCAAAGGCAGTAACAGAAGAGATCACTCCCGGAAATACATCGCCCACAAACTGCTTCATGAATTGAGCTGTCTTAATATCAACTGACTCGCGCTCGGCTTCTTCTGCTGTAATTTCATTCTGCGTACACCGTTCTCCAGCCGCCGGCATAAAATTCGCCCAGGCTGTTTTTTTCTTGCCAGACAAGGAACCCGTTTTCAACACATCACTCAAAACGCGATGTACCAGCAAATCGGGATAACGCCTTATCGGTGCAGTAAAATGCAGATAATAGGGCGATGCCAGGCCAAAATGTCCCAGAGCTTGCGGCGAGTATCTGGCATGCTTCATGGAGCGAAGAATCAAAGTAGATATTATTCGCTGCTCGGGCTTGCCCTTGACATCAGCCAATAT
>JAAZFS010000030.1 GCA_012511615.1 Elusimicrobiota bacterium
GTGAAATTTGTTTGCCTTTTAGCTTCTTAATAATTAAAATTATTATCTTATGTATTATCTTATATTTATAATTATTGCTCTTCTTATTTTTGCTGTTTTGGCAAAGATCAGTTCTTATTATTCTGTAAGAATTCTTAGAGATAAAGTACTATCACTTGCCGAATCTGGTAAAGAACCTCAATCGCTGGAGAAGGCTCGTGAGTATGAGAAACTTTTAGAGAGCCCCTCCTTAAAAGAAAATCTTACCTCCAAAATTCATATACTTCTCTTTAATTTCTACCGGACGAATCATGCCGGAGATATAACGCATGTAAAGCGGGCTCTCGAATTGGGCGATAAGATAAAGAACAATTACAAAAGTGCTCCCTTTTATAGTGATGCGCTCTTTGAGCATGGTAATCTGCATTTTTTCATAGTATCGGATCTTGATAGGGCATACCAATTTTACCAGCTCTTTATTGATGAGAGGCCTGATTCTCGCTGGCGGACCATCTGTCAGGACCGGGTGGAACTGATAAAAGATAATAAATTTAACCAGCGGGCTCTGAAGCTTTATATAGCCGCTGAAAAGTTTTTTGAGGAAGGAAGGTTCAAGGAGGCGCTCGAATACTTAGAGCGAGTCCTAGAAGAGGACTTAGATTTCCTACTTACGCCGGCGACTCTTTTTTTTATAGCTGATATATATTATTATAAATTTGACGATTTTAAGAGCGCGCTAAGATATTACCGCTGGACTGCCGACGATTACGAAGGTTCTTCAGTGGCTGAGGTCGCGCTCTATAAGTCCGGTGAACTTCTTATGAAAAAAGAGCGTTGGGAAGACGCTATAGCAACCTACCGGGAGCTTATAGAAAAATATCCGGACTCTCACATCGTGGATGACGCCCGATATTATATAGGTGCTGTCTATCAAAATATGGGAAAACTCCGGAAGGCGAAAAACATCTTTTCACTAATTTTGGGGGATTTCCCAGAGAGCAAATGGACCGAGGTTATCTATCATAGGGTGCAGGATCTTAATAGCGAGCTTATGGCATGAACGATATTTTATTATTCTTTTTATCATTTATAGTTTCTCTTATAGCGCTTGTAGTTGTAAAGAAACTCGTAGAAAAATTTGGTTTTTATGACCATCCCACTGAGGAACTCAAGCAGCATGAGCGACCGATTCCTTATGTTGGGGCTGCTGTCTGGCTCTCTTTTATGATAATGCTTTTGTTTTTGCGTTTATCCACTTCTTTTGAAACAGGGACCCTCCACTCGCTCAGAGGTATAGTTTATGGGGGAACCATGATATTTGCTCTTGGGATTCTGGATGATATCTTGGATCTTCATTTTGTAACTAAATTTATTTTTCAGATTGCGGCGGCTGGAATACTGGTTTCCTATCAGATAAGAATAGATATATTTCCATCCCTTATTCTAAATATTCTATTTAGTGTATTCTGGCTTGTTTTAGTCATAAATGCGGTTTATATTATAGATATAAAAGATGGGCTTGCCTCTGGGGTTGCTTTTATAGCTGCCATAGGGTTTTATGCAGTTACGCTTCCGACCGAACATCTCTATGTTAATTTTGCAGCCCTTATTCTCGCAGGAGTTTTACTTGGTTTTTGGTTGTTTAATAAACCTCCAGCAAAAGTGTTTTTAGGGGATGCAGGGAGTCTTTTTATAGGTTTTATTCTTGCAGCTCTTTCCATGGGTGCTGAATACAGTATGAAACATCCAGTAGGATTGAGTGCTCCTCTTTTGATACTGGGTATCCCCATTTATGACACACTTCTTGTCAGCTTTTTTAGGTTCCGTAGTGGTAAATCTATATTTAAGGGTTCCAATGATCATTATGCACTTCGCTTAGAATGCATGGGATTTAGCGTCTGGCAGATTGACCTTATTTCTTATCTGATTTCTGCTGTTTTGGCCCTTACAGCTTTTGCGGTTACCCAACTTCCGGCCGGGCCTGCATTCGTAGTGATGGCCTTGGTCTTTTTTGCTGCCCTGATAGGAAGCGCGGTTTTAGGGACCGTTAAAGTTAAAGACTAGTAAAATGAGGGTTGCCATTATAGGCGCAGGTCTTACCGGCTTAAGCGCCGCACTCAAGCTTCAAGACAAATGCCAGGTCCGACTTTTTGAATCCGCATCAAAATGTGGGGGTCTTTCAAAGACAGAGAGTCGGGATGGATTTCACTTTGATTATACGGGTCATTTTCTTCACTTCAATGATTCTGAAGTTAAAGCTAAAGTAAATTCTTTGCTTGGAGAAAGACTGCTAGAAGTCACGAGAAAATCTTATATAGATTCATCAGGAAGTATGGTGCCCTATCCCTTCCAGCCTCATCTTTATTATCTGCCAGAAAAAACTAGAAGAACTTGTCTTTTGGAATTCTTGCAGGCAGTTAAGGAAAGTAAACCCGATGAAACTCTTGAAAGTTTTTATGATTGGATATTATCCCGATTTGGAGAAGGAATTGCTAGAGAGTTTATGCTTCCCTATAATGAAAAACTATGGGGAGTCCACCCCTCGGAAATGAATACTGAATGGATGGGCAGGTTTGTACCCAGACCTTCCACAGAAGAGGTTCTTGCTCGTACACTTTCTCCCTCCTCCATGGCTACCGGCTACAATGCTTCCTTTCATTACCCAAAAGGCGGAATACGAGAATTGACGGAGATGCTGGCCTCTCGCTTAAATGAGGGTGTTCTTTATTTAAATACGCCCATTAAAAAAGTGGACTCTAAAGCCCGCCGTCTGACTTATGAGGGTGGAGATTTTGAGTATGATTACCTTATTCAAAGTTTGCCTCTTAAAGAATTTGTGCTTGATGTTTTAAAGGATCCGGGTGAACTTAAGCATGAGGCTGAGAAACTCCGGGCATCATCCCTTCTTAATGTAAACATAGGCTGGGAGGGCGGTATGGGTAGCAGGGTGCCTGAAGGGACTCATTGGATTTATTTTCCAGATAAAAAAATTAGTTTCTACCGGGTGGGATTTCCTTCAACGGTCTCTTCCTCACTTGCTCCAGAAGGGGCATCTTCCTGCTATACAGAAATATCTTATCCCAGTGGAGGGCTTCCTGAGAGTAAGGACTTCTCTAGAATTGAAGAAAAAGTTATAGAAGATTTAATTTTTACAGGTATTATTCCGGAAGAAAGCCAGATACTTACCCGTATGACTCTTCCGATTGATCCGGCTTATGTGATTTATGATGATAAACGGAGAGAAGCTCTAGAGAAAATTATCCCCGAATTAGAAACTAAAGGGATTCTTTGTGGGGGCCGTTACGGGGCCTGGGAATACTCTACCATGGAAGAGGCCATTTTATGGGGTGAGAGGTTGGCTGAAAAATGCCTCTGATAGTTCATATAATAACAAAGCTGGAGCTTGGCGGAGCCCAGCAGAATACTCTCTTTACCATGGAGAATCTTCCGGGAAATTTACCTGGAATCCTTCTTACTGGAAGAGGGGGTATGCTGGATGAAGAGGCCGCTTCATCAGAAAAATACCTAACTCGGTTTGTTCCGTTTTTACGAAGAGAGCTTTGTCCTTTCTTGGATTTTGCTGCCCTGGTATGGATGTTTTTTTATCTCTTGCCTCTCAGGGCGGATATTGTCCATACTCATTCATCAAAGGCTGGCATTTTGGGTCGTTGGGCTGCTTATTTTGCTAGGGTTCCGATAGTAATACATACCTTCCACGGTTTTGGCTTTACTCCGCTTCAGCACCCTCTGGTTAGAAAAACATTTGTGGCGGCGGAGAGACTGACAGCACATATTTCTGACATTCTTATAACTGTCGCTAAGGCCAACCGAAAGAAAGCTCTTGCTGAAAATATTGGTCCTAAAAAGAGATATTACCTTGTCCATAGCGGAATCAATCCCGATAAATTCCGGGGCCGTAAAAGTGAGGTTAGGGAAAGCTTGCGTGAATCCTTGGGACTGGACAAGGATGCTCTTCTTGTAGGTAATGTCTCTTGTTTTAAACCCCAGAAAGGTCTGGAGATTTTTATTCAGGCTGCTTCGGAATTAGCCCGTATGGGAAACTACTACTTTGTAGTTTTCGGAGACGGGGTGCTGAGAAAAGAGCTTGAGAGTGAGGTTCTTAAACAGGGCCTAGAGAAAAGACTCTTTTTGCCGGGCTGGAGAGAGGATCCCGAGAACCTTATCCCTGGATTTGATATAATGCTCCACACAGCTCATTTTGAGGGGCTGGCAAGGGTTTTTTTGGAGGCCATGGCTTCCGGTGTGCCGGTTGTCGCTACTTCCGCTGACGGTGCGGTGGATGTGATAAGGGACGGTTACAATGGTTTTCTGGCCTCACAAAGTGATGTTGACAGTCTGGTTAAATATTCCCATAATCTGCTAAATGATAAAAAACTTAGGCAGCTTGTGGCAGAAGGTGCAGCCGCTTCTTTTGAAGCCGGTTTTGATATAAGAAATATGTCAGAAAAATTGAATGCACTATATGCAGAAGAACTAAAGAAGAAAGGAAAAAATATATGAATAAGAATAAAGATATGAATCTCTTCAGGGAAATATTTCCCTATACCGAGGTTCCTTACATAACTTTTGATAAGGACTCGGTAGAAATGGACCTACCGGAAGATTTTTGGATTACTGATACTACATTCAGGGATGGCCAGCAGGCCCGCTCTCCTTATAGCGTCCAGCAGATAGTGGACCTATACACGCTTATGCATGAGTTGGGAGGCCCCAATGGCATAATCCGCTATAGTGAGTTTTTCCTCTATAGCAACAAGGATAAGGACGCGGTCCGTCGTTGTCAGGAAAAAGATTTGAAATTTCCTGAAATAACTGGATGGATTAGGGCGACACCCAATGATTTTAAACTTGTAAAGCAGATGGAGCTGAAAGAAACCGGAATCCTAACTTCCGCTTCAGACTACCATATATTTCTTAAGTTAAATCTAACCCATCAGGAAGCAATGGATAAGTATCTTGAAGTGGTGGATGCAGCTCTTGAGGCGGGGATTATCCCCCGTTGTCATTTAGAGGATATTACTCGGGCGGATTTTGACGCTTTTGTTATTCCTTTTGTGAAAAAACTCATGGAGCGGTCAAAAGAGAGCGGTATACCAATCAAAATCCGGGCTTGCGATACTCTGGGATACGGAGTTCCCCATCCCCAGGTTAGTCTGCCTAGAGGAGTACCGAAAATAATTCACACTCTCAGGCATGTCTGCGGTGTTCCGTCGGAAAACCTTGAGTGGCACGGTCATAATGACTTTCATAAGGTTTTGATTAACGGTGTTTATGCCTGGCTCTATGGAGCAGGTGCTGTCAATGGGACCCTGCTTGGTTTCGGTGAGAGAACTGGTAATCCACCCATTGAAGGCCTAATAATTGATTATATGAGCCTCAAGAAGGAGCGAAATGGCGTTGACCCAAAAGTAATCACAAAGATTGGCAATTACTACCGGAATGAACTTGGTGATAGTATACCCATTTCTTTTCCTTTTGTAGGAAGCGAGTTTAACACTACCCGGGCCGGTATCCATGCTGACGGTCTGATAAAAAATGAGGAGATTTACAATATTTTTGATACGACAAAGCTCCTTGACAGACCCATGGGTGTAGCCATCACGGATAAATCAGGTGCTGCCGGAGTTGCTCTCTGGATGAACAATTATCTGAAATATAAAAATGGTGAGCAGGTCACTAAAGATGATCCTAATGTTATTCGGGTCTATGAATTGATAATGGAAGAATATGATAAGGGACGGACTACATCCATGTCTAATGAAGAGATGGAGTATTACGTTAAAGAGTGTTTTCCGAAATTTTTCGATTCTGAGTTTGAACGACTTAAGAGGAAGGCTGCCCATATTGCCGTCCGGATTGTAGAAGACCTTGCTGCAACAGATGCTATAAAAAGCATGGATGTTGAATTGCAGGAACCGGCCATGGAGAAGGTGATAGAAAAGTACAATTTTATCCAGTTTCTCTATGTGGTTAACAGGGAAGGAATTAAGACTACCCGTAATATCGTAGATCCCGATTATTCTGGGAATTATGAGCGGGGCAATGTTGGGATAATATATACCGATAGAGAGTGGTTTTCACAGCCCATAAAGACTGGTACAGCCTTTGTATCTGACTTCTTGATATCTCGGATTACCAACCGCCTCTGTATAACAGTTTCGGCGCCCATAAGAAATGCTGAGGATAGGATTGTGGGAGTTCTTGGAATTGATATAGCTTTTGAGGCTCTGGTCCGCCAGTGAGAATAACGGTCGTAGGAGCTGGCGCAGTTGGAGGCCATCTGGCCTTCCTGCTGGCTCAGGAAAATTATCCCGAAATAGTTCTCATTGATATAAAAGAGGGGCGGGCCATAGGTAAGGCTCTTGATATAATGGAGTCGGCCCCTCTTCATGGCTTTACCGGCCAGGTCTGGGGAAGTGAAGATATCAATGATTTGGCAGACTCCGATATCATAGTGATGACGGCCGGGATATCTAGAAAGCCTGGAATGAGTCGCGACGGACTTATCGGAATAAACCTAGATATCGTAAAGGGCGTGACTGAGAAGGTAAAGGAGTTGGCACCAGAGACTATTTTGATTCTTGTGACAAATCCTTTGGATATAACTTCCTATGCTGCTATGACCTATACAGGCTTTCCTCCAGAGAGAGTGCTGGGAATGGCGGGGGTTCTGGATTCTGCCCGTTACAGATATTTTATAGCTAAAGAGGCAGGTGTAGTACCTTCTAAGGTAGAAGCAATGATACTGGGACCCCACGGAGACAAGATGGTTTTTTCTCCCGATGCCAAAGCCGAAGGAGAGGATATCAATAAAAAAATATCCCAGGAAAAAATCCTTGCCATGCAGAGTCGTGCCAGAAAAGGGGGCGGTGAGATACTGGAACTTCTTAAGGATGGGACTGCCTATTATGCTCCGGCGGCCTCGGTAGCTAAAATGGTCCGCGCTATTGCCAATGACACAGGGGAGCTTTTGCCAGCATCTGTCTTTACAGGTGGAGCATTTAATCTTCCGGAAGTTTATACGGGCCTTCCTATTCGTCTGGGTGCAAGTGGTATTATTAAAATTGAAGAGGATTTTCTACTTCCCGAAAAAGAACTTACCTTGCTAAGAGAAGCGGCCTTGGAGGCTGAAGAAATTCTCCGTGGCTTGGGGCTTAAATAGAAAATTTAGTTTTTCTGGTTTAGATGTTAAATAATTAATGAGGAGTGAGATGAAACAGACCCTTACAGAGAAAATATTGTCAGCTGGGGCTGGTAGAAAGGTTAAGGCTGGCGAGGTGGTATTTGTAAATATAGATTGGGCGCTTGTCCAAGATGGTACTGGTCCCTTGACCATGGATGTGATTGAAGAACTGGGTAAGGGAGTGACTAATCCAGATAGGCAGTGCATATTTTTAGATCATGCCTCCCCTTCTTCAAAATCGGAACTCTCTGATAATCATATAAAACTCAGAAAGGCCTCTGAAAAATATTCTATGAGACTTTTTGAAGTGGGCGAAGGTGTCTGCCACCAGTTGATGGCAGAAGATTGCGTGGTTCCTGGAGATGTGGTTGTTGGAGCTGACTCCCATACCTGTATGGCAGGAGCCTTCGGTGCTTTTGCCTCTGGTTATGGTTCTACCGACATAGCAGTAGCCATGGCGACAGGGAAAATTTGGCTCAAGGTACCCTCGGCTATAAAAATTGTTCTTGAAGGAGAACTGACTTATCCCACCCTGGCAAAAGATTTGATTCTCTATCTTATAGGTGAACTTGGTGCCTCAGGTGCTACATATAAGGCCCTAGAGTTTACTGGACCAGGAGTGGAAACCCTATCTATGGAGAGCCGTTTAACTATCTGCAATATGGCCATTGAAGCTGGTGCTAAAAACGGGATTATGCCTGCTGATGATAAGGTTGCCGACTATATCCTTGAGCATAGGGGGGTTTCATTCGACTTTGAGAGATTGAGAGCAGATGATGGGGCTGAATACGAAAGAGAAATAAAAATCAATCTTTCTGAGCTCAAACCCCAGGTTGCCGCACCGCATTCCGTGGATAATGTGACCACAGTGGAGGAATTGCAGAAGGAAAAGATCAAGATTGACCAGGTGTTTATAGGAACCTGTACTGGAGGTCGGCTTGAGGACCTTCGTGATGCTGAAAAAATCACAAGAGGAAAAACCAAAAATCCTAATGTTCGATTTATCATTACGCCAGCATCTAAGAAAATATTTTTAGAGGCCATGAGAGAGGGGCTTTTAGATAGTTTTATGGAGACCGGTGCCATGATTGGAACTCCCGGATGTGGCCCCTGTGTGGGAATCCAGGGAGGAATTCTTGGACAAGGCGAGGCCTGTCTTTCAACGGCAAATCGAAATTTTAAGGGAAGGATGGGTTGTGGAGAGAGCTTCATATATCTAGCCTCTCCCGCAACGGCCGCCGCGGCAGCCTTGAGCGGTGAGATAAGCAGTCCTTAAGGAGGCGATATGAAAGAAGAACTCAGAGGTAAGGCTTTTAAGTTTGGAGAAAACATTTCAACCGACTTAATATGTCCAGGTAAATATTTCCATTTAAGATCAAATATTAAGAAGTTGGCCCAGCATACGCTTGAAGTTGCAGATCCGGAATTTATCAAAAATATGAAGCCTGGGGATTTTGTCGTTGCGGATGAAAACTTTGGCTGTGGTTCATCAAGAGAGCATGCTCCTTTGATTATTAAAGAGTCTGGAGTGGCAGCGGTTCTCGCCAAAAGCTTTGCAAGAATATTTTTCCGTAATGCAATTAATATAGGACTTAATCCAATAGAGTGTGATACAAGCGGTATTTCAAGCGGAGATGAACTTAGAATACTTCCAGAAGAGGGAATCGTAGAAAACTTGACCAAGGGTGAGAAAATTAAGGTTGCGCCTCTTATGGAAACAATGAAAAACATTCTTGAGGCTGGTGGTCTTAAGGAGTATGTGAAAAAGGAGCAAGAGTGAAGAAATACACTATAACCCTGATACCTGGCGACGGCACGGGTCCTGAAGTAATAGATGCTACAAGAAAATGTATCGAGGCTACAGGAGTTAGCATAGAATGGGATGTCCAAGAGGCCGGTATTGATGTTATGGAGAAGCAAGGAACTCCTCTTCCGGATTCTGTCATTGAATCAATAAAAAGAAACAAGATTGCCATAAAAGGTCCCATAACCACTCCAGTAGGAACGGGTTATAGAAGCGTGAATGTTGCACTGAGAAAAGAACTTGATCTCTATGCCTGCGTTAGACCCTGCAAGTACTATAAGGGGGTTAGGGCACTCTATGAGGGCGTGGATTTGGTGATAGTCCGGGAAAATACCGAGGATTTATATGCCGGTATTGAGTTTAGCTGGGACTCACAAGGTGCCGCTGATTTTAGAGAATTTATGGCAAAACAAAACATTACAATCCGCGAGGATGCTGGCATAAGTATAAAACCCATATCGAAAATGGGCTCTGAAAGAATAGTCGAATATGCCTTCGATCATGCCAAGAAATTCGACCGTAAACATGTAACAGCAGTTCATAAAGCCAATATAATGAAAGATACCGATGGTCTTTTTCTGGATATTGCCCGACAGGTAGCTAAAAGGCATCCTGAAATTGAGTTTGAAGACAGGATTGTTGATAATATGGCAATGCAACTTGCCCAAAATCCCCATCACTATGATGTCTTGGTTCTTCCCAATCTTTATGGAGATATCATATCAGATCTGGCGGCCGCTCTTGTGGGTGGTATCGGTCTAGCGCCCGGAGCAAATATTGGGACAGACTATGCTCTTTTTGAGCCTACACATGGAAGTGCTCCGCTACTTAAGGGGAAGAATAAGGTAAATCCGACTGCTACTATTTTATCGGGAGTTATGATGCTCAGGTATATTGGTGAAAAGGAGGCTAGCGACCGGCTTGAAGCGGCAGTAGCCGATGTAATAGCCGAAGGCAAGGATGTGACTTTTGATCTCAAAGACTCTTCGGATACTTCCTATGTTTCTACCAGTCGTATGGGTGAGGCCATCTGCGAGAGGTTGGGATAAAAAATGGAGCCAGAGACGGAAATAGCCCAAATTTTCGCCTCTGAGGCGGAGAAGGCAGTCATCCGTCTGCCAAAAAATCTTTTACAGGCCCTAAACCAGGCAGAGGAAAATTCTCAAGGTTTAGAGAAAAAGGTGTTTTCAAGAATAATTGAGAACTCTTTTCAGGCCGAAAAAGGGAAAATTCCAGTCTGCCAGGATACTGGCGTATTTGAAGTCTGGTTAAGTGTAGGCAAAAACTCACCCCTAGCCAGTCTTAACTTGTCTTATGCAGCAACTCAAGGGATTCGTGCTGCCCATTCTAGTGGCCTTCTTCGGGCTTCTATGGACGATGTCCGTCCGATTATACATATTGAGTATAATGATACAGATTATGTGGAGGTTGTAGTAGCTGCCCGGGGCTTTGGAAGTGAAAATTATACTTCTCTCCATATGCTTCCTCCCGGAAGCGGACAAACAAGGATAATTAAGGAAATTGTTGCCGCTGCTGAAGAAGCTGCTGCCCGTCCCTGCACCCCTTATTTAATTGGTATAGGTCTTGGTGGGACTGCCTCAAAAGCCGTGGAACTTTCATCAAAAGCCCTTACAGAGATTGATTTTAAGCCCAATGATTTTGAGAAGAAAATTCTTGATGAGGTAAATGGGCTGGGTCTTGGAGCCGGAGGCTTTAAGGGAAAGTATACGGCTCTTGGCGTAAAAGTTTTGAAATTTCCTGCCCATATTGCGGGTCTTCCGCTTGCTGTCCATCTGGGTTGCTGGGCTAACAGATATAGAAAATTTAGATTATGAAATCTTTTTCATTACCACTGGACAATATAGAAGGTTTAAGTGGCTTAAAAGCTGGTGAAGAAATTTTTATTTCTGGTGAGCTATTTACTGCAAGAGACAGGGTTCACAAACTAATATCTTCTGGAAAAGCTGACTGGCCTTTTAAACTTAAAGGAAGTGGTATATATTATACAGGTCCAACTCCTGCTAAAGAGAACTATCCTCTTGGATCCTGCGGTCCTACCACATCCTACCGGATGGATCCCTTTACGCCGGAGCTCTATAAAAAGGGTCTGGCGGTCACCATAGGAAAGGGTCCGAGAAGTCAGGAAGTATCTGATGCAATCAGGGAGAGCGGTGGAGTTTATTTGGTCGCCTACGGGGGTTGTGGGGCCCTCTATGGAGGGACCGTTAAAAAAGCGGAGGTTTTGGCTTTTGAAGAATTCGGGCCCCAGGCGGTATATAGAATAGAGGTAGAGGATTTCCCTGCCATAGTCGGGATTGATTCCCGGGGAAAGAGTATTTTCAGCGGAGAGATTAAATGAATTTTGAAAAAACACTTGTAATTGTAAAACCGGATTCTTTTTCTAATAGAAATATAGGAAAAGTGATTAGCGAATTTGAGGTAGAGAATCTTAGGGTAATTGGGGCAAAGATGCTTCTCTTAAATGAGGAAGAGGCCTCTGAATTTTATGCTGAGCATCTTGGCAAGCCCTTTTGGGAGCCTCTTTTAGATTTTATGACCTCCAATCCAATTCTTGTGCTGGCTATTAGTGGTGAGAATGCCATAGTAAGAAGCAGGCAACTCATAGGAAAAACCAATCCAGCCATTGCAGATCCGGGAACGATACGGCGTAAGTATGCCTCGGATAATAGGCACAATGCGGTTCACGGATCGGATTCTCCTGAATCAGCGAAGAGAGAACTTGAGTTCTTTTTTCCAGATGGAGAAGGTATTTTCTCATGGGAAGATAAGGAGTATTTTCTATGACTTCAATGAATGTTCTAGTATTAAATTGCGGAAGCTCTTCGGTTAAATATGAGCTGATGGATATGAAAAATTCACGCAGACTTGCCCGGGGTCTGATAGAGCGAATAGGATTAGATGATGCCGTAGTTAACCATCATTATTTAGAAGGTGAAGACTATAAAGATGCTAAACTTGTCAGAGAAGTAAAGACTCATACTCAGGGAATAAAGATACTCTTTGAACTTTTGACAGATGAGAAACTTGGTGTTATCAAGGATTTTAAGGATATATACGGCGTCGGCCATAGGGTTGTCCATGGCGGAGAGCACTATACTGGTCCTGTCTATGTCACCGAAGATGTAAAGAATGATATCAAGGAATGTATTGAACTTGCTCCCCTTCATAATCCTCACCATCTGGCCGGGATAGAGGCTATTGAAGACCTTATACCAGATCAGCCCCAGGTGGCTGTATTTGATACGGCCTTTCATCAATCCATGGAGCCCAGTTCCTATATGTATGCTTTTCCCTATGAGCTTTATACCAAGTATGGTATCAGAAGATATGGATTTCATGGGACCTCGCATAGGTATGTATCGGCCCGGGCTGCAGAGATGGTGGGAAAACCCATTGAGGAACTTAAGATTATTTGCTGTCATCTTGGAAATGGGGCCAGTATTTGCGCCATAGATGGGGGTAAATCAGTAAATACTTCAATGGGATTTACTCCTCTTGCTGGTCTTGTGATGGGAACCAGGTCAGGAGATTTTGATCCCATGATACTTCTCTATCTTATGGGCAAAGAATCACTTTCTCAGTGTGAAGCCAATACCCTTATAAACAAGTACTCGGGTCTGGCTGGAATATCTGGAGTTTCTGGTGATTTTAGGGAAATTATAGAGAGTTGTAAGGAAGGCCATGAGCGTGCCCAGCTGGCAGTGGATATGACGGCTCTTAGAATCAAGCATTTTATAGGCTCATATGCTGCACAGATGAATGGCTTGGATCTTCTGATATTTACTGCTGGTATAGGAGAAAATTCAGTAGAATTGCGTGAATACACCTGCCAGGATATGGACTATCTGGGTATATCTATAGATAAGGAAAAAAACAAAAAAGCCAGGGGAGTTGAAGGAATAATTTCTCCAGATTCATCTAAAGTAAAGGTTATGGTGGTGCCGACAGATGAGGAGCTTTTAATAGCTCGTGAGACGGCCAGAATCATCAGTGAGAGAAAATGAATAAGATACTCTCGGCAAAATGGATAGGTAGAGATATCCGTGAAATCTGGGTTGAAAATGCCCCCGTCGCTGATAAATTTAAGGCCGGACAGTTTGTGGTTGTACGGACTGGAGAAAAAGCTGAGAGAATTCCTCTTACGATTGTTGAGGCATCTGATGGAGCCCTCCGCCTGATAGTTCAAAAAGTAGGTTATAGCACGGATATTTTATGCAGTCTGAAAACAGGAGATTTCATAAGGGATGTCGCTGGTCCCTTGGGACAGCCCTCAGTCATTGAAAACTATGGTCGGGTGGCCTGTCTGGCCGGAGGCATTGGTGCAGCTCCGCTTAAACCTGTTTTAAAGGCCCTGAAAGAGGCAGGAAATCATCTGACTGTTCTTCAAGGAGTTCGCTGTAAGGACCATCTCATTATGGAGGATGAACTTGAGGTTCTCTCTGATTCCTATATTTTAGTTAGTGATGATGGGACCTGCGGAGATAAGGCCCTTATTACTGAGCCCTTTAAGAAACTCATAGAAAACGGTGAAATTTTTGATAAGGCATTTGCTGTGGGACCTCCCCCAATGATGCAGGCAGTTAGCTGGATTACAAAGGAGTATGATATTCCTCTTACAGTCAGCCTTAACCCCATTATGGTAGACGGGACCGGTATGTGCGGTGCCTGCCGAGTTGAGGTGGGTGACGAAACAAAATTTGCCTGCATAGATGGACCAGAATTTGATGGAAATCTTGTTGATTTTCCCCTTCTTATAGGAAGGCTAAAAACCTACTTGGATGAGGAAAAGCAGATTATGAAAGAGGGTGATGGAGGTTGTTCCTGTGGCAATTGAACCTAAACAAACCCCAGTAGAAAAAAGAAGTCCTGAAGAAAGAAGAAAGGATTTTAGGGAAGTTTCATCTGGCTATGTTTCTAAAGAGACTGCTCTCAAGGAAGCCAATCGTTGTCTTCTATGTCTGAAAAAACCCTGCGTTAGCGCTTGCCCAGTAGGAATAGAGATACCCACATTCATAAAAGCTTTGAGAGAGGACGACATCCCTGAAGCCTTTAGGGTGATACAGGAGTCAAATAGTCTTCCCGGAGTCTGTGGGCGCGTCTGTCCTCAGGAAGAACAGTGTGCTTCTGCTTGCACTCTCCGTGGGAAATTTGAGCCTGTAAATATAGGTGTACTTGAGCGTTTTGTATCTGATGAATACGAAAAAACCTGGAAGCCTGGTCCGCTTAAAAAACCTGATTTTTCTAAGCCTTCAATCGGAGTAATTGGGGCTGGTCCTGCTGGACTGACCATAGCAGGGGACATGGCCAGACATGGTTTTCCGGTTACTGTTTATGAGGCCTTACATGCTCCGGGCGGAGTTCTCCGATATGGGA
>JAAZFS010000267.1 GCA_012511615.1 Elusimicrobiota bacterium
ATATATGGTCCTTCTGAAAATAGGAAGATTCAGTCCAGACAAACGTTGGGAAATGGCCATAAGAGCACTAAAAATACTTAAAGATCGAGGTAAACGGCCCTGTCTGATAATGAAGGGAGGAAGTGAACCTTACGGAGGCCAGGTATTTCGTCTTATCAAGGAACTAGGCTTGAGTATGGCTTCTGTTGACTTAAAAGAAACTAGCTTTAAATCTTTAACCAAAACCCTGAAAGCCATTAAACCGACTGATATTTATAATGTACAACAGATGATGCCCGAAGAACTTCTAAAGCCTCTTTACGCCGAATGCGATGCTGTATTAGCAAACAGTGGACACGAGCCGTTCGGTTTAGTTGGACTGGAAGTTATGGCAGCTAGAGGTATTGCATTCGTAGGTGCAACCGGAGAGGATTATGCTATACCCTTTAAAAACTCAATTGTACTGGAGACGGAAGACCCTTACGAGATCGTCAGCTACATAACATATTTACATAATTACCCAAAGAGAAATTCGGAGATGAGAAAACGTGCCCGCGCTGCGGCATCGTTTTATTCGTGGAACAACGTGATAAAATATAATCTGATACCCAGATTAGTTTTTATTAGGGAACAAAAGGGGATTTAAATGACAAAAAACCTAACAATCTACACAGTTATTCATCAGCCACAGAGAATACAGTTGCCGGCAAACCCTATACCTGACGGTACACCCCCTGAAAAGATGAAGGATTACCTATTTGATGATGAGATGAATAAGTACTACTTGAACAAGGTGGCATCTGAGTGCTACTTTCCGGCAACTAAGATGTTCAGAGAGCTAATGGATGAAGGCTGGAAAATGTCTGTAGGAATTTCAATGTCTTTTATAGAACAGGCAAAGCTGTGGAATAAAAAGCTCTTTAGTGAAATACAAGAATTCGTAGCCCACCCTAATCTTGAACTTGTAGGCATCGAGCCAGATCACAGTTTTCTCCTTTACATGGATATTGAACTCTTTATGGAGAAAATGATATGGATGAAAAAGAAACTCGAAGCTCTTTTCAATAAAAAAATAAATGTCACCGACACCACAGAAATGTTTATGTCTAATGATGTCTATTATGCTCTTCAGAAAATAGGATTTAAAGGAGCTGTAATGGATGGACGGCCCTGGATTTTGGGCTGGAGAGAGCCAACCTACCTCTACACGCATCCTGATGAAAAAATGAAACTAATCATGAGACACTGGGGTCTTAGTGATGATGTCGGATACAGGTTTTCAAATAAATCTTGGCCCTCCTGGCCGCTTGACGCTCCGACCTACGCTGAATGGATACATCAAACCTGGGGCGATTTTGTTATGCTAGGATGGGATTTTGAAACATTTGGTGAGCACCATAAATGGGACACGGGAATTTTTGAATTTATAAGGCATCTTCCAGAGGAACTAGATAAGAGGGATATTACCATGAGAAACCCGAGCGAGCTAATCGAGCTTTATTCTGATAGTACTCACTCAATGAAAACAAAAGAGTTCGGATGTACATGGGCCGGCGGAGGTGGTGTGGAGTTTTTCCTAGGAAACTATGCCCAGCAGGCACTTTTCCGACTAATGCATCACGTAATTAACAAAGCCAAGCTCACAGAAAACAAAACGCTCTTAGATTTGGCAATCAGGCTTACTCAGTCTGACAATCTCCATCTTATACAGTGGGCAGGAGCCTATGGGCAGGAGGCTGAAGTATCTGCCTATTTTACCCCTGACGAATGGTGGTTACTCGGTCCAGACAAGCTTCTAACCGAACAACAGAGGGTCTACATTAACTTCCTCCGAGCAATGGACAGATTTGTTTAGCTCATCAGGTTGAAAAAGAAATATTAATTTGTTATATGCTCTTTAGCTAAACGGAATTAATATTAAAAATCTGTCTTGAAAAGATTCTTTTAAGGAGGAAAAATAATGTCAGATATCTTAAAACCGGTTATTGATTCGGCCACCTGCACCGGATGCACAATATGTGTTGACGAATGCCCTACTTCTTCACTTGAAATAGAGGACGACTCAGCTATTCTAGCCAGACCCGATGACTGCACTGGATGCGGTGACTGTGAAGAGGTATGTCCGGTATCAGCCATAATAATGGAATAACAAACTAATGAGGCGGCGCCGCATCCACAATATGGCGCCGCCTATTTTTTTAAATTACTAAAGTGAATAGAGCAATATACTACTTAGGCGGCGCGGCAGCCGCTTCTCTTTTATCAGTCATTTTCAGGGCGTTTGTTTCTGTCACACCCCAGACTCTTTTTCATATCCCTATTTTTTTTCTAATTATTGTTGCAGAAATAAGTACTGGATTTTTCTTCCACAAAAAAATTGAACGAAAATTTGGGAGTTCCAGAGCTTTATCAATGCCACTCGGGCTAGTCGCGCTCTCACTCCCCTTCTCTGTTCTACTAATAATATCTACAAGAGTTATTCTTGGACTTCCCCAATTTGAGATTCTTCCCTGGTACGCGATGACTATCTATCCGGCCATCGTTCTACTGCCAGTCGCACTCTCTACAGGAATCATATTGGCTCAAGTTGCTCGGGCTGGAATCACGCGCTCGGCTATTATCGGATTCTTATTTTATCTAATTATCGATTTTATATTTTTATGGAAAATAGAGATACTAATAAGCGCTATTTTCACAGCAGGAGCCATATTGCTTCTACTATCCTACTTCTCTGAAACTCCATTCATTAAAAATTTTTTTATAGCTATCTTTGTTCTCTTAACTGGATTTACTTTGTTAGGAGGAGCAAAGCCCTTGATAGTATTTCATCAGGCTTTTTCAAGGAATTCCATAAAACACATTGAAAGTAAGCAGTCGGCTTATGGGTATCAGGGAATTTACCAGACCGACTCTGGAAAGCTAATTGCGCTAAATCATACCCCAGTAATATTAGAGTCTGATAAGAAGCAATCAGAAGAAATAATTCACTTCAGTCTCTTACAACATATAATGGCTCGAAAAGTGCTTCTAATAGGTGATGGTTCCGAGGCTCTAGAAGAAGTATTAAAATACCCGGCAATCCAATCTGTAACCTGGGCGCCGACGCTTCCTATCGCACTTGATTCCACTCCTAAAATTCAGCTTAGCGACAGCAGAATCCGCACTATCAAAGCCAAAGACCCCCGCCTTTTTATTAGAAATATTGGATATGAAAATGCCTTTGACCTAGTGATTATATCGCTTCCTGATCCCACTAATATATTCTTGAACCGGTATTACACCATCGAATTTTTTCAAGAACTTAAAGCAATTCTCTCACCACATTCTATAATTGCAATCACTCTTGGTTTTGACAAGCCGAGTATAGACTACAATTCTTCATTGCTTAACGAATCAATCCTAAACTCAGTTAAGCGGGTCTTTCCTAACACTATCCTTATTCCAAGAGGTGTTCCCCTAGTACTTGCGTCATACGACAGAAATTTCACAAGGGCCCCTAATGCTCTATCTGAATTTCTTAAAGCGATAGACGGAGACACCACTTATGTAACGCCAGCTACAATCAAATTTCGGATGAACGCCGCTGACAATTGGGACATTCAGAGAGGAGCAATCAGATTAAACGAGGACGCACGACCAGCTACTCTAAAATATTCTTTTAATGAATTATTATTTTCTATGGGACTTATATCTACGGGCATAATCGATTTCACAGAAAAAATATCTCCAACAAAAATCAACTTAATTTTCCTTTTAGTAATTATAATTACGAGCTTTATTATAAAAAAGAGGACACTATCAACAAAACTCCAGACAACAGGAGCCCTGACCATCTTTTCTTTTACGCTTTTTATTTACTGTATGTTCGTCGCAACAGAGACATACAATGCACAGATTTTCAGATATTTCTCACTTATTCTACTTATGATTTTTCTGGGTTTTAGTACAGCTCTTCGCTTATTCCCTAAATCAGTGGATAGCGGAGCTCATCTGCGGGCAAAAGCAATATCCCTTCTAGGAGCAGTTTTTCTGATTATGACACCCTCTGTTTTTGAAATATCCATAAGCCCTCCAGGTATTGGGGTGCTTCTTTTTCTAACTTTCTCCGCTTCTATCCTCGCGGGTGGAATAATATCTCAGTTACAACTGGCACTAAACTATGAAAACAATGGCAAAACAGATTATTTACGGAGTGGAAAGTATGTTTTTGCCGCACTTGCTGCATCTGCCCTCGCCTCTTTTCTGATAGTCCCCGTAACAGGAATCATAGATATTATGCCCGCTCTGGGTATAATCGCTTTGGCAGCCGTCTTTTTACTTAATATTTAAGTAGCTCTTCAAGTGCTTGACCTCTGATGGTTTGGAACTCTTCGGCTTCGATACCAGCCTCTCCAGCAATTTCCTCATTGCTAAACCCTGCTGTGTTAAGCTTTTTAACATCCTCAGATTTTCTATAGAAATATGCTGCCATAGCTCCCTCGGGTGTAGAGAGATCCCTCTTTGGATAACTTCTGCATCCCACACCAACAATTAGAAGTACCAGTAACAAAAAATATCTCATATAAGCCCCATTTCTTTTTCTCCGAAAACAATAGCCTGAAAAACATAAAGTTCTGTTGAAGGTTCTCGCCAAGCATTCTCAGGGAGGCCGGCCTTTGAAAGGGCTAAAC
>JAAZFS010000268.1 GCA_012511615.1 Elusimicrobiota bacterium
AGTTTATATATTTTCAGTTCTAAAAAAATGTACATATTATAAAAACTATTTTTCACTTATTCTATTGGTACCCGTAGCTCACATATTGTAAGCTAGCCTGTCAAGTTTTCTTGACTTTTCTTAGGTATTTTAATAGGATTACTCAGTAGATTTTTACACGTCAACAAGCTTTATTATTGAGGAAATAATTATGATAGAAAAAACTATAGAGACTATTCGCTCTGCTGAAAAGGAGGCAGCAAGGCTCAAGCGCGATGCCTACAAGACTGCCTCTAAAATGAAGAGTGATGCCTTTGAGAAATCTGCCGAAGAACTTGAGAGGCAGGCTAGTGAATTGGAAAAAACACGGGCCAAGATAATAGACGAATACAGAACAAAAGCTGAGTCTGAGGCCAAGGACCTCAAGGCTGAGTCTCTTGAAAAGACTGAAGTTAGTGACCATTTTAAAAAAAGAGCCGAAGAAATTGCATCATCAATCGCCGGTGATTTTCTTAAGACCTGAATCTTATGGCTTCAGGAAAAATTCTAAATGTTCATATAGCCCTACCTGCTCAGAATGCACCTGATCTTCTTGAGCAACTACAGATTTGGGGTGGGATGGAATTTACCCCTACCTCTGAAGACACCCCTTCATATGAAACCTCAGAAAAATATCTGAGAACAAGTTTTATACTCAGTTTTCTTTCTTCATATGCACCCAAGGAGTCGCTTTTCAAAAAACTTCGCGAAGGCCCTCCCGAGGTAACCCATAAACAAGCCCAAGAAATTCATGCTTCATTAGACATAGATAAAAGCTATGAAGAGCTTCGGGAAATGGACCTGATGCTTAAAGAGGCCGAATCAAAAATTCAGGAGAACCAAAGAGATATTCTATTTTTAGAGGAATATTCGGGGATAAACCTGAAAGCCTCCGACTTAAATTTTAATTTGATTGGAGCAAGGGCTGGTGAATTTGCGGGGGATAAAAGTGTTTTTGAAGAAAGCGACCTACTTAAGGTTGAAGTAGCGCTAAAAGGCAAGTATAGCGCAGTTTTTTATTTGAAAGACCAGGAAGAGGAAATTGCCGGTCTTTTAGAGGAATCTGGTTTTATTGATATACATCTTCCCGAGGATCAAGTGGTGGATGAGAAAATTGCCTCTCTTGAGAGGACTAATACCGCGCTCCTGGAGAAAATAAAGAGCGCAGAAGATAGGATAAGTAAAGAATTTCTCCCAGACTTGTTCAAGTATCGTGTTCTTGCAGATCTTTATGAAAATCAGGAAGAGCGAAAAAAAGAGGCTCTGAAATCTACCTCTACCGAATATACACGCATTATCAAGGGTTGGGTGCCGGAGGTGGAGAAGGAGAACCTGCTCAATCTTCTGCATGAGGATTTTCCCCTAGCCTACTCGGAGTTTTCTGAGGCGGATCCGGAAGACAATCCACCGGTAATTCTCCAAAATTCTAAAATTTCTAGGCCCTTTGAATTGGTTACTTCTTTATATGGGACCCCTGCCTATGGTCAAGTAGATCCGACGCCCTTTGTTGCTCCGTCATTTATTTTCTTTTTTGGCTTATGTCTATCGGATGCAGGATACGGGTCTCTTCTTGTTATAGGGGCCCTGCTTGGCTTGAAATTCTTTAAGCTTGGTCGCACCGCTCGGAATTTTCTTAAAATATTTCTCTGGGCAGGAGGCGCTTCTATAGTTGTCGGTGCCCTTCTCGGCAGTTGGTTTGGAAATGCGGCAGAGGCTACTTTTCTTAACCGATTAAAGATATATGATTCCCTGGAGTCTCCCGAACTTTTTCTTTATTTTTCCATTGTTATTGGTTTTCTGCATGTTGTTTTAAGCCTTGTTATATCGGCGGTTAAGAACATTCAAGACAAAAATTTGCGTGATGCTTTTTATGGAGATATACCTTGGATTTTGATACTTGTATTTGGCGCTACCTATGCGCTTGCAGTTTTTGCAGGACTCAATGTTCTATTAACTTTGGCGGCCCCCTTTCTTATTCTGGGTCTTATTGGGGTACTGTTTTTCTCGGGATATGAAAGTTCTTCCTATATAGCCCGGTTTGGTTCTGGTCTTTATAATCTTTATGGTGGAGTTGACTTCATTAAAGACATGTTGCCCTATTCCCGACTTTTTGCTCTTGGTATGGCTACCGGGATATTGGCCATGGCAGTTAATGAAATTGCGGGATTTATCACTGGCGGACTCAGATTTGTACTGGTTCCGATTGTCTTGATTGCAGGCCATCTTATTCTGAATCTGTTTATGAGCACGCTGAGCGCCTATGTGCATACCTCGCGTCTACAATATGTTGAGTTTTTTACCAGATTCTTTAAGGGAGGAGGCAGGAGTTTTACACCCCTAGCCTGGAAAAATAGGTTTGTGGATTTTGTTAAGGAGCCGGAGTAAAGG
>JAAZFS010000269.1 GCA_012511615.1 Elusimicrobiota bacterium
CATATCATGCGGATTTATCGGTCCATCTGTAAGCGCCTCTCCAGAGTAAACCTTGTCACCTTCATAGACAACAAGATGTTTTCCTGCAGGTATGGTATATACTTTCGACTCTCCCTGCTCACTCTCAATGGTGACTTTAAAAATACCCTTATCTATTGCCCCCAGCCTGACCGTTCCGTCAATCTCAGTGATAACGGCACTGCCCTTGGGCTTCCGTGCTTCAAAGAGTTCTGTCACTCTTGGAAGTCCTCCGGTAATATCCCGAGTCTTTATGGTCAGCTGCGGAATTTTCGCCAGAATATCTCCTGCCTGAACCTGATCTTTTTCATTTACGACGAGACGGGTATCTACTGGCAGTGGATAAAGTCTCTTATCTCCCTCCGGAGTAGTAACCTCAATCTGGGGATGAAATCTTGCAGAACGATAAGGAATAATCACTCTTTCTTCAGCACCAGTTGCTTGGTTCACCTCTATCTTTGCGGTTATACCTTCGCTAATATCAATCAAGCGGACGCTTCCGTCGGTCTCTGATATAAGAGGCATTGAAAAGGGATCCCATTCTACAAGAAGTTCGCCCCGTTTTACCGGAGTTGGCTCATCGCCCGGAAGGGCATGAATCCTAGCTCCGTAGCGTATATCAAAATTATATACCTGCTTTCCAGAACGCCGGATGACGGCTTCTGCTTTTCTGGCAACATTTATCAATTCGCCTTTACGGTTTTTAATTATGCTTAAACCAAAATACTCCAAATGTCCGTCATAAAAAGACGTAACAGCAGAACGCTGGGCTACTCTTGAAGCCGTCCCTCCTACGTGGAAGGTACGGAGTGTAAGCTGGGTTCCAGGCTCTCCAATTGACTGAGCAGCAATAATTCCTACAGCCAGTCCTGGTTTAGCCAATTTCCCTGTTGATAAATCCGCACCATAGCACTTACTGCAAAGTCCATATCCAGTCTCACAGGTTAGAACAGAGCGGATTCTGATATTCGTAATCTGGCTGGCTTCAATTTTTTCTGCAGCAGCCCGGCTAATCATCTCTTCCTCTTTAACAATAACTTCGTCAAATATAGGATCAGTAATCGTCTGGAGGCTAACCCTGCCTACGATTCTCTCAGAGAATGATTCAATAATTTCATTTCCTTCCTTGAGAGGTCCTACTCTGATTCCGTTTACGGTTCCACAATCCTCTTCGGTAATAACAAGATTGTGAGAGGCATCTACCAGCCTTCTGGTAAGGTAACCAGCGCCAGCAGTTTTAAGAGCCGTATCCGCAAGACCCTTACGACCACCGTGAGTTGATATAAAATATTCTAGAACTGTTAGCCCCTCACGGAAGTTTGATTTAATAGGTGATTCAATAATTTCACCTACTGCACCACTTACGGATTTCTGAGGCCTACTCATCAGTCCCCTCATTCCAGCAAGCTGGCGTATCTGGTCAAAAGAACCTCTAGCACCTGAAGAGGCCATAAGCTGAATGGGATTAAATTTGGGGCCCTGTCCTGTATAAGGCTGGGAATCCTTCTCTTTAATTTCACTCATCATATTTTTTGCAATTCGCTCAGTAACCTGGCTCCAGATATCAATAATATTATTATAGCGTTCAACATTGGTTATGATGCCTCGGCTATAATTATTTTCGACTTTTTTCACACGCTCTTCAGCTTTTTCTATAATCTCCTGCTTAACACAAGGAACGTGCATATCATCTACAGAAATAGAGATATCACTTACTGTTGCATACTTATATCCAGTCTCCTTGAGTGAATCCAAAAGTTTGACAGTCTTATACTTTCCAAACTCCCAGTAGCATTTATCTACGATATCATTCATGACCCTTTTGGTAATTTCAGTATTTATATATCCGAAATCCTTAGGCATATGACTGTTAAAAATAACCCGGCCGACTGTGGTGTAATCTTCCCATTTTTCAAGGTCCTTGAAGTCAGCCTCTTCCCAGTCATCACTCTCTCTGATTTCATTTATACCCCTAACCTTAATCCGGGCATGTAAATCAATGCAATCCTGAGCATAGGCCACCTCCACCTCATCTGCGGAGGAAAATATACTTCCTTCTCCAGTCACACCCCTCTTAATCTTTGTCAGGTAGTTACATCCCATAACTATATCCTGGGTGGGAGTAACAATTGACTGTCCGTTGGAAGGCGCTATGAGATTATTAGTTGACATAACTAGCATCTTTACTTCCATGCAGGCTTCAGGAGATAGCGGAACATGAACGGCCATCTGGTCTCCGTCAAAGTCAGCATTAAAAGCAGGACACACAAGAGGATGCAGCTGGATGGCCTTACCCTCAATCAAGACTGGGTCAAAAGCCTGGATGCCCAATCTATGAAGCGTGGGCGCCCGGTTTAACATAACCGGATGATCCTTAATAATCTCTTCAATAATATCAAAGACTACAGGGCTTCTGTTTTCTAAATATGTTCTGGCCGATTTTATATTGGCCGCTACCCCACGCCGGATGAGTTCCCTAAGTATAAAAGGCTTATAAAGTTCAATTGCCATCTCCTTAGGAAGTCCGCACTGGTTAAACTTGAGATGCGGTCCGATTACAATCACTGAGCGGCCTGAATAGTCCACCCTCTTTCCTAGAAGGTTTCTTCTAAAACGTCCCTGTTTACCCTTAATACTATCTGAAAGGGATTTAAGGGCACGGTTTCCAGTACCTGTTACAACCTTGCCGCGGGCACCGTTTTCAATAAGCGCATCCACTGCCTCCTGCAAGAGTCTTTTTTCATTATGGAGCATAACTGTCGGTGCTCCCATCTCAGAAATCTGGCGCAGTCGATTATTTCTGTTAATAATTCTCCTATAAAGATCATTGAGATCTGATGAGGCAAACTTGCCACCCTTTAATGCTACTAGAGGTCTGAGATCCGGAGGTATTACTGGGATTCTGGTAAGAAGCATATTTACTGGATCGTTGCCAGAGTTTATGAAATCCTCCACAACCTTAAGCCTACGACGCCAACGACGACGCTGGCCTTTTCCACCCTTTCCTCCCGAAAGATTTTCTCTAAGTTTTTTTCCTATTTTTTTAACATTCAGCTCAGAAAGATACTTATGAAGGGCCTCACCCCCTATAAGTGCCTCAAAGTCAGAGCCATACTCTTCCTTAAGCATCTGATAATCTTCAATAGAAATAAGCTGGCCTTCTTTGAGCTTCTATCCGCCCAAACGAATATTTGGATCGCTGACAGCTGTGACTATATAAGCAGCATAATATGCAATACGCTCAACGTCGGACCTCTTCAAGTCCAAGAGCATACCTATCCTTGAGGGCGGTTTATGTATATACCAGACATGGGCTACAGGGACCACAAGTTCAATATGCCCCATTCTCTCACGCCTGACTTCTTTTTCGGTGACCTCCACCCCACAGCGTTCACATTCCACGCCCTTATGGCGGGGATACTTATAGCGGCCGCAGTTACACTCATAATCCCGCATGGGACCGAATATTCTCTCACAGAAAAGGCCATCACGCTCCGCCTTAAAAGTCCTGTAATTGATAGTCTCGGGTTTCTTTACTTCCCCATACGACCACTCTAGGACATCCTCAGGGGAGGCCATCATTAGTCTAATCGAATTGAAATTACTGTAATCTAGCTGGTGTGCCATATCTGTTTTTTAGACTCCCTTTCTATTTTCGAGAATAACATTGAGACCCAGAGCTTGTAGCTCCTTAACAAGCACTCGGAGGGATTCCGGTACTGTTGGTTTCTTTATCTCGTCGCCCTTTATTATAGCCTCGTGCATCTCTGTACGCGCTTTAACATCATCACTCTTATATGTAAGAAACTCCTGAAGCGTATAGGCGGCCCCGTAGCCTTCCATAGCCCAGACCTCCATTTCCCCGAAACGCTGGCCTCCATACATAGCCTTACCACCCAGCGGTTGGCGAGTAATAAGTGAATATGGACCCGTCGCACGGGCATGCATCTTATCTTCAGCCATATGCTCTAGTTTCATGACATACATAAAACCAGTAGTTATGTTGTTTCCTAAAACTTCCCCAGTTCTGCCATCATAAAGCCGGGCACTACCAGATTCCGAAAGATTGCTTTCCCTAAGCATTTCTTTGATATCCGATTCTTTTGCACTATCAAACACAGGTGTTATAACCCTTATATTTTGTGCGTGCGCCGCCAGCCCCAGATGGGTTTCTAATATCTGCCCCACGTTCATACGACTGGGCACACCCAGAGGACTTAAAAGTATATCCACAGG
>JAAZFS010000270.1 GCA_012511615.1 Elusimicrobiota bacterium
GAATTTCATCCAGTTTCACTTCATCAGAAAAAACATCTTCTGGAGTAAGCCCAGGCTCCCAATCAATGAAATTTTTAACTTGTTTCATTTGTTTTTGAATTAATTCCCTTCCGCTTTATCTTTAATAAAAAGTAAGGGAAAAACTATATCGCTTATACAGCAGGGAAGCCAGACCGCAAGAATCAGGAATATAAAAACCAAGATATAAGAACCCAAGCCCAAGGCACCGCCCCTAGCCATAATAATATGAAATAAGGAGGCCCAGGTACTAAGTAGCACATGAGCAGCATGGGGAAATTTGGTTGAGGGCCTAAAGTAGGCTATTGCTATACCTGCCAGAGCCAAGGGATTAACTAACCACCACTTTTCTATAAACCCTAAATGTATCCCACGATTTGGCATATCCAAAAGGGTTTCCCCAAGATATGGGATAATAGAATCACTTATGGTAGCTATTCCAACTGACCCTATATAACCTATGAGTAGAAGCATCCAAATACTGCATTTTCTTCTATCTGTGCTACACTTGTAAGACTCATACATCGAGGCGGTCACCAAGGCGCTTAATAACACATGCATGGGATGTAAGACATAAAAAACATTATATGCAGCATCCGAAGAAATATTACGGGTAAAAAACATTATTACAAGACCCGTAATAGCACCGTAGACTGTAAAGGGAATATGGGCCTTTAATTCTTTTACAATAAGCTTCAGCGACATTCTAATCTCCTTAGATTTTCACTCCGCTCCTTTTAGACCTTTATTACTTTCCTGATAAAAGATAAACGATTTTAAAGTTTATGGGCCTGCTTTATAAACTCTTTCAGCAAAATTACCGTATACTCCAAGTCCTTTGAATTTATCACTTCGACTGGCGTATGCATATATCTCAAAGGAATACTTAAGAGCCCTGTTGCCACCCCAGATTTGGTTATCTGAATCGCATTGGCATCCGTGCCGGTACCTCTTGGCACGCCATCTACCTGGTAGGGTATTTTTGTTTTTTTAGCTGATTTTATAAGTAAATCAAAAACTTTATGATTGATATTTGGACCGCGTGCTATAACTGGACCGGCCCCCAATTTCATATCTCCTATTGTCCTCTTATCCATCCCAGGATGATCCGTAGCAAAGGCCACATCTATTGCTATACCAATATCTGGAGAAATACCATAGGCGCTGGTTCCGGCCCCTCTTAGGCCAATTTCCTCTTGGACAGTAGCCACACCATACAAGGAAGCATTAAAAGTATCTTCCGACAATCCCTTGATAACCTGTGCAATTACAAAAGCTCCAGCCTTATCATCCAATCCCCGCCCTACCAGTATGTCTGATTGCAGTTTTTCCAGGCCAACATCAAAAACAAGAACATCACCTATATCTACCATAGACTCCGTCTCTTCTTTACTGCCAGACCCTATATCTACCCATAAATCTTCTATTTTAACTGGGGCCTTTCTTTCCTCTGCAGTCATCTTGTGAATGGGTTTTCGACCAATCACTCCCCGCAAGTTACCTTTTTTAGTGACTATTTTTACTCTTTGCCCAGGAATAATCTGAGTATCAACACCACCCACTGTAACAAAATATATAAAGCCTTTATCGTCAATATATTTCACCATAAATCCGATTTCATCTATATGCCCAGCAAGCATTATTTTCGGTTGATCCCCCTTTTGAAGAACCGCTATACAGTTTCCGTGTATATCCACACTGACGTCAGCATATTTTTCGACTTCCGATTTCCAGACCTCAACTGCTTCTGCTTCAAAACCAGAAGGACTTGGCTTATCGATTAAGTTTTTCAAAAATTCAAATGAACTCTTTTTCATATCTAATCTCCTCTCTTACTAATTTGTTATCTATTTTAAAAACTGACTACAAACCTTTTCTTGGAATTCCATGAATCTTCCAACAAAAGTTCTGTTTTATTAAGTTAAACTACAGGCTCTTTCTCCAAATATAACTGTTCCCAGTCTGACCATATTAGCCCCTTCCTCAATCGCCACCTGATAAGAATTGGACATACCCATAGAAAGATAATCCATCTCTACATTCGGTAAATCAAGTGCTCTGATCTTCTCGAAAAACTCTTTTGTTTTTTTAAAATATGGACGACTTTCTTCAGGATTTCCGGCACGAGGTCCCATAGTCATCAAACCATTTAATTTCAAGTATTTCAGATTTGAAATATGTTCAGCCAGCTCTATGACTGCCTCATATTCGGGTCTAACACCGGCTTTCGTAAATTCACTTCCTATATTTATTTCAATAAAAACCCGGACAAATCTCTCCTGTCTTTCAGCCCTTTTATTGATATCATCCGCTTTTTTCAAAGAATCCACAGTCTCAATAACATCAAACACTCTCAAGGCCTTATTTATCTTATTTTTCTGCAGTTCACCTATCATATGCCACTTTACAGCTTTAGCCCTATCTCCCAATAGTTGATAGATTTTTTCAGCTTCTTGGACATAGTTTTCACCTATAATTTCTGCCCCTGCATCAATAACTTCTATAATTTCTTCCTTGGTTCTTGTTTTAGCCGCAACTACTATCGAAACATCTTCCGGAATTTCTTCTCTTATTCTTTTATAATTTTCTGCTATAGTGCTTTTCATTTAAATCAATATTTTCCCTATAAATACCAGACCCTATTTTCTACAACCTCCACCCATTCCACGACCACGGCCGTCGCGAGGTCCTTTTCTAAAACCCCGACCCCGACTTCGACCCATTCCTCCACCGCCACCCATCTTGGAACTTGGGAAATTTGGCTCTTCTTGAGGAGGAGTAATCTTAGTAGGCGGATCCTCCTGATAAATTGCCCCCGTAGGGCATACTTGAATGCAAACTCCGCAAACCCTACACTTTTCAGAATCTATTGTAGCTTTGGAGTTAACTACTACTATGGCAGCTTCTGGACAGGCATCCAAACATTCTTCGCAGCCTGTGCATAACTCCAAATCTATTTTATACATAGTTTTCTCCTAATTTCAGCTTTGAATATTGATATATTTCTCACTTAAACAATATTTCATTGATATTAACATTTTATTTTTAAGTCCGCCATAATCAATAAACCCTATTCAGGTAAAATTTCCAGCCATTTTCTCTCTAAAGTATAACTAGCAAGTAAAACTTTTTTTTAATCTGATATTTTAGTATAAATGGTATTATGGAAGAAAAAGACTTGTACTTATCAAATGACCGCTTCGCAAAACACGCAGGAATAGTGCTAACTGAAGTCAAACCGGGTTATGCAAAAGCCCAGATGAAAATCAAAGATTTCCACATGAATTCTGTGAACCTTGTACAGGGCGGAGCAATTTTCACACTTGCTGACTATGCTTTTGCTGCAGCAGCCAACGCTTACGGACGGGTGGCTTTAGGTGTAAATGTTAACATCTCTTTTCTAAAGGCTGGAATTTCCGGAACACTTTATGCAGAGTGCAAAGAAATTTCTAAAAGCTACAAATTAGCCAACTATACTGTTACAGTTACTGACGATGATGGGGATAAGGTAGCTCTTTTTAACGGTATAGTTTATTTAAAATCCTAAAGATTTTTTAATACGGAAGCATTTACTATTGAAACATTATTTGACTTCAGAAGTTCAATAGCTTTTTTGAAATCTCCTATCTTAAATATAACCACCGCATTATTACGGTTTTTCTCGACCATAGCATACATATACTCCACATTATGGTCATTGTCTTCTAAGAGTTTCAGAATACCACACAAGCCACCAGGAGAATCGGGTACCTCCACGGCAATCACATAGGTTTCCTGCGCCGCATAACCGTTTATCTTCAAGGCATTCAAACATTTTGTATGTTCATTTACCACTATGCGCAGAACGCCAAATTCTTTTGTATCTGCCAGCGAGAGTGCCCGGATATTTATATTATTATCCGCTAAAACATTTGTTATCGCAGCCAACCGGCCCTTCTTATTTTCTAGAAAAATAGAGATCTGTTTAATTTCCATTTACACCTCCCTTTTATCTATAATTCGCTCTGCTTTGCCGCTACTCCTTGGAATACTTTTGGGTTCAACAAACTTTACACGAGTATGTATATTTAGTGCTCCAAATAATTCTTTTTCTATTAGTTTTCCGGTTTTTGACAAAACTTTTATTTCATCAGACATTAACTGTTCTGTCATCTCTATCCGTACTTCCAGAGTATCCAACTGTTTTTCCCGATCAACTACCAACTGATAATAAGGTTCTATCCCATCCATTCTGACCAGAACCTCTTCTATCTGAGTTGGAAACACATTAACCCCTCGAATAATTAGCATATCATCGGTCCGGCCCAAAAGTCTGTGCATTCTGACAATCGTTCTTCCGCAGGCGCACTTTTCACGAATGAGATAGGTGATATCCCGGGTTCTGTATCTTATAAGAGGAGTACCTTCTTTAGTAAGGGTTGTTATCACAAGCTCCCCTTTTTCTCCATCAGGAAGCACTTCGCCCGTATCGGGGTCGATTATCTCAGGATAAAAATGGTCTTCAAATATGTGAAGTCCATTCAAATGCTTACATTCTTGAGCAACTCCTGGTCCGATTATTTCTGTCAATCCATATATATCTAAAGCCTTTACTGAAAGCTGCTTTTCTATCTCATAGCGCATGGCTTCGCTCCAAGGTTCTGCCCCTGCAAGTACAAGGCGCAAAGGAAGAGAAGAAAAATCGATACCTTCTTCCCGACCCACTTCAGCCAGATAGAGTGCATAGGATGGTGTACAGGTCAATACGCTACTATTAAAATCCATAAGAGTAGCAAGTTGCCGTTTTGTATTTCCCCCAGAAATAGGGATAACATTACTCCCAATCCGAAGGCAACCATAATGCACCCCCAGACCTCCAGTAAAAAGTCCGTATCCATAGGCATTCTGCAGGACATCCTTTGAGGTAACTCCCGCCATTGTAAGAGCTCGGGCCATAACCTCAGACCAGATATCTATATCTTTTTTAGTGTAAGCACCTACTACTGGGGAACCTGTTGTCCCTGAGGAAGTATGTATCTCCCGAACCTCCGATTTATCTACAGCAAGAAGTCCATAGGGAAAGGTTTCTCTTAATTCCTCTTTACTGGTAAAGGGTAAATGGCGGATATCTTCAATAGATTTTATGTCGCCAGGCTCAACTCCTTTCTCATCTAATTTTTTCTTATAGAAAGGAACTGTTTCATAAAGTTTTTTAACCAGTTTCTTCAGGTTTTTACCCTGATCTTTCTTTAGTGATTTAGGGTCTATCGATTCCTTCTGTTTATTCCAAATCATAGTTTTTCTCACGCACCAGACTCTTCGTATTTTCGGCCTTTCTCAAAGGCCTCCTGATTTATTTCCACAGTCCTCTTCGGAACAGAATCCGCCAAGGCATCCATCCAGGATTTTTCTGAAAGATCCAGGTATTTTGATACAATTCCCAAAACGGCTGTATTGATACATTTTCTATTTATACCTTCAGCAAGCTCCTCCGGAACAATAAAGAGACTATTCTTAAACTTGCTTTTTATAAAGGCTTCGATAGTTTCAGGATAGCTTTCAGAATTTACCGGCTGAATCCTATTTTTCAAAACTATCATCTTTACTTCTGGAGAAGCATAGTCAATCCACCTTAGTATCTCCACCTCTTCAAGCGATACAATAATATCAGCCGACCGCTTTGCTATTACAGGAGAATAAACTTTTTCACCAAATCTTATATGGCTAAAAACCGAACCCCCACGCTGACTCATACCATGAATTTCGCTTTTCTTTGCATCAAAACCATCATACATAGCAGCAAGACAGATTATGTCGCTAGCCAGGATAATACCCTGCCCTCCTACACCATTTAATAATATACTATATGTTTTCTTCATTGTCTTTATTCTGTTTTACCGTTTTTCTATGATTGATAACACATTTACCCTTAACTACCATAAGAGAGAGTCTATTACTATCAATCATCCTTAAAATATTTTCCTTAAGTTCTTCTCTATTAAATGCTTCAATTACAGCGAAATTATCATCATCAATTCCTGCCGCAGCCGCCAGTAGCCGGTAATCCAGTACTCCGGATTTTTCCCCACAGAGCCTGCTTCCAGAAAAAGGATTAGGTTGCATTCCCGTCATAGCGGTCGTACCATTATCCAAAACTATTACAAGAGATTTTCGTCCATTATAAGCCGCATTAAAAAGCCCTGTAATTCCTGAATGAGCAAAAGTTGAATCTCCGATTACAGCTACATTATTATTTTTATAGTTTTCCCCTTCTGCTATTTCGACCCCTTGCGTAATTCCTATACTGGCCCCCATTTCAACACAAGTATCCATGGCACTAATTGGTGGTAAGACCGCCAGCGTATAGCATCCGATATCACCAGAAACATTCATATTGAGCTCATTTAGTATCTGAAGTACAGGTCTGTGGGGACAGCCCGGACAGAGGCTAGGGGGTCTAGCCGGAACTTCAAAGGGAATTTCATAAGGCTCAGGCATGGTAAACTTATCATCAAATGCCTCTTTCAAAAGATCACTACTTAATTCGCCTCTTATTGGTAGCCGAGACTTACCCTCGACTTTCCAACCCAGAGCTTTTACATGTTTTTCGATGAAGGGCTCCAATTCTTCGGCAACATATAGATTTTCAATTGTCTCTGCGAATTCTTTTATTAAACCTTCTGGAAATGGATAGACCATTCCCAGCTTCAATGCAGATGCTTCAGGAAAAGCTTCTCTGACATAATTATATGACATTCCTGAAGTAATAAAGCCTGTTTTTTTTGATTTGTATTCGATTCGATTGATTGAAAATTTGTCTGCATCTTCAGCCATTTGCTTCATGCGTTCTTCAACCACAAGATGCCTTTCCCGTGCAAAAGCTGGTATCATGACATATTTTTTTATGTTCTTTTTAAAACCCTCTATTTCCGGTGGCTCTATTTTTTCTCCTTCAGATACAATACTTTTTGCATGTGATATTCGCGTAACAGTTCTCAAAAGAACCGGGCAGTCATATTTTTCACTGATTTCAAAAGCCATTTTTGTAAAATCTCGAGCCTCCTCTGAATCAGAGGGCTCCAACATAGGTAGTTTGGCTGCCAGAGCATAGTTTCGGCTATCCTGCTCATTTTGAGAGGAATACATGTTTGGATCGTCAGCTGTTACTATAAC
>JAAZFS010000271.1 GCA_012511615.1 Elusimicrobiota bacterium
CTGGTTCTTTCTCCCTATCTTCAGACCGAACTCGGAGGCGGATTTATGCTCGATGTCCGGGCTGGATACATGAGTGGGGAGAATATTGCCTTATTTGGCAAAACCCTATTTGAGGGGGAGCTTACTCCAGTGAAGGGAATCCTCCAATTTACACTAAGTTATTCGTTTTAAATAATTATACAGAAGGTTTTATTAAAACTATTCGGGTGGTGAAGGAAAAAGGGTGACATTATTATGTTTTTCTTCAAAAGCCTTGGCTGCCCAGTCGGCAGTAAATAACACCACATCTCTTTTGAGGTTGTCTTTTCCATAAGAGGCGCCGTAGGGAAGTGCCCGCTTCAAATCATCAATATCCATATCTGTCTTTATCCATCTTAGAAAAGTCCAGGGCATGGGTCTAAGGCTGGAGTCAGCCCCATATTCTTCTTTGAGTCTGTGCTGAAGCACTTCAAACTGTAGGGGACCAACTGCACCCAGAAGTGGAAGGGGGTCTGGATTATCTGGTAGATGGAAAGCCTGAACTAGGTCTTCTGCAAGGAAATGTTCGATTCCTTTCCTGAAAGATTTATAATTGGATGGTTTGGGATTGCTTATGTAGGCAAATATTTCAGGTGCAAATCGGGTAATGACATTATATTTTATAAGTTTATCAGTACTTAAGGTGTCGCCGACCTTGAAATCTGCCCTGGTAACAAAACCTACAATATCTCCAGGATAAGCTGTGCTAACAGTTTCTCTTTCTTTCCCAAAAACATTGTGGCCCGAAGCTAGTCTAATCTTTTTTTTCAGTCTGCTGTGGTAGACATTCATATCCCTTACAAATTTTCCTGAGCAGACTCGGACAAAAACCATCCTGTCTCGGTGCATGGGATTCATATTTGTTTGAACTTTGAAAACAAACCCCGAGAAGCCAGGAGTGTCAAGGGCTATTGGGCCCTTATTAGAATCCCTTGGAAGAGGCTCAGTGGAGTCTTTAAGAAAATTTTTAAACATTAGTTCTACCCCAAAGTTATTTACCGCGCTCCCAAAATAGACTGGAGTAACATTTCCTTTTAAAACCTCTGAATAATCAATTTCATCGAAAGCGGCATCAAGGAGTTCAAGCTCTTCGGCAGTTTCGTCATAGATATCAGTTTCAAGAATTTCTCTTACCGAAGGATCATCAGGGTTGTAGATAGAGACGGGAGCCCTGTAGCTACCGCCTGGGGTCCGCTTAAAGAGGTGGATTGCTTTTTTGTTTCGGTCAAATATTCCCTTGAAGTTTTTTCCACTACCGAAGGGCCAGGTAACAGGAAAGGCTTTTATATCCAACATTTTTTCTAATTGGTCTATAAGTTCAAATGACTCCATAGCTGGAAGGTCCAGCTTGTTCATAAACGTAAATATAGGGATAGAGCATCTGCTACATATTTCAAAGAGTATTCTGGTTTGTGATTCTATACCCTTACCGGCATCGATCATCATTATTACGGCATCAGCTGCCATAAGTACCCTGTAGGTATCTTCGGAAAAATCTTTGTGACCGGGAGTATCTAAGATATTGAGTCGGTAATTTTCGTAGTCAAACTGAAGAACGGTGGAAGATATAGATATTCCCCTTTTTTTCTCTAGTTCCATCCAGTCAGAGGTAGTGTCTCGTTGCTGTTTCTTGGCAGTAACTGACCCGGCCAGCTGTATGGCGTTTCCGTAAAGAAGAAATTTTTCTGTTAGGGTAGTCTTGCCAGCATCAGGATGAGATATGATGGCAAAGGTTCTTCTTCTTGCTGCTTCTTTTCTGATTTCTCCCGCACTGGTATTTTTATCTGATTTGTTCATATTAATTTATTAATTCAATCAAGGCTTTCATTAAAACAAATACCGCCGATTTTCCGGCGGATGAGTGATTTTACCAGCCTTGTAGTTCGCTGTCAATATATCACTCCATGGAATTAGAATTTTTCTTTAGCCTTGGGGATTCAGAAGCAGTTTTTCAGTCCCATTGACTGATTATTTCTCCAACTTTTCCCTGAATAAAATAATTTACCTTAGGATTAGCAACTCTACTTAAATTGACGAGAATCAATTTGTCGCCCTGATAATAATCAATAAATCCTGCTGCAGGATATACGGCCAGCGATGTTCCGCCAACAATGACTACATCTGCCTCTTCAATATATTGGAGGCTTTGCCGGGTAATCGAATTATCCAGTGGCTCTTCAAATAAAACGATACCTGGATGAATAAGCCCCCCACAATCATCGCATAGTGCGGCCCCTTCAGTATTAGCGACATAATCTAAATCAAAATCCTTATCGCATTTCATACAATAGTTTTCATTAATTGTGCCATGTAGCTGTAAAACATTTTTTGAGCCAGCTTTTTGATGCAGATGATCAATGTTTTGGGTGATGACCGCTTTTAGTTTTCCCTTTTTCTCCAGTTCCGCTAATTTCAAATGAGCAGGATTGGGCTTTGCTGCCATACCGGGCTTGAGAATTTTCTCTCTATAAAAGTCATAGAAAACATCTGGATGTTTTAAAAAGAATGAACGACCTATAACCTGCTCTGGCGGGTATTTGTATTCTTGATTATAAATTCCATCTGCAGAACGAAAGTCAGGGATGCCGCTTTCGGTTGACATGCCTGCTCCTCCAAAAAATACGATATTATCTGATTCTGCGACTATTTTCTTAACTTGCTCTAAGTCTGATTTCATGAAATTTTGCCTCTTTCAACATTTGGTTTTTATTTTTTTCAATTAAGTGCTTTAACTATATAGTTTAACAAAAAATTCAGAATTTAATTAGATTTAGTGGTTTTATCAAGAAAAAATCAGGGTAGGAACCGGAGAAATTTCAATCTGGCTCTTTGTAAGTTTAGGAGAATTATTTTATATTTACCTTAGGCTGAATCAATGATAGAGAAAAATATAGTAAACTTTAAGCGATATTCAAGACAGATAATCTTGAAGGATATTGATGTAACAGGCCAGAAAAAGCTGTCTTACGCATCGGTTCTTGTCATAGGGAGTGGAGGGCTCGGGTCGTCAGCTCTCTTTTACCTTGCTGCGGCTGGGGTAGGGAGAATTGGAATAGTTGACTCTGATTGGGTGGAATTATCCAATTTAAACCGGCAGATACTTTTTAATGAGAAAGAAATAGGCAAAAGTAAAACTTCAAGTGCAGCTGAAAAACTAAGGGCTTTTAACTCTTCAATATCGATTGAAGAGAATGACGGTTTTTTTGATTCCTCAAATGCTTCCAGATTAGTAGAAAAATATGATTTTGTAATAGACGCAGTAGATAATTTTGAAACTAAATTTTTGATAAACGATGCCTGTGTTTTAAATAAGCGACCTTTTGTTCACGCGGGAATAGAAGCTTTCGGAGGGCAAATAATGACGGTGATTCCAGAGAAAAGTCCCTGTCTTAGATGCCTGATGGATCAACCTCCGCATGAAAAGGATGAGAAGCAGCAACCAATTGGCATTCTGGGTGCTAGTGCAGGGGTCATTGGAAGCATTCAGGCTGCTGAGGCGATAAAATATTTTATAGGCACGGGCGACCTTTTAACTGGTCGGCTCCTGAATGTCAGTCTTAAAAATATGCGTTTTAAGATTTTGAAATACAGTAAGGATTCTCTTTGTCTTGTCTGTTCGCCGGAGAAAATCATCAGCCGGATTGATCCTGAAAAATGGACTCCTTATCTGGAAAAACCTGCATGAACAATACCCCTCCAAAAAAATTATTTATTTTCATAGGTCTTTTATTTTTTCTATCCTCCTGTACTTCTGATTCTAAACTACCAAGAATAAGAAAAGAGGGCCGTATTCTGATGGATAGCTTTGTGATACTTCAGATACCAGAAGAAGAAGCATCCGATGAGGTCTTTGAGCTAGCTTTCAAGAGGCTGACCGAGGTCTATGAAAAATTCACAGCTCATCTGGAAGGCACACCCATTGAGAAGTTTAATAAGGGTAAGGAAAATATTGATGATGAAGAAATTATTTTTCTCATTAAAGAATCTATTCGGATAGGTAGTTTATCTGGAGGTGCCTTCGACATAACTTTATTTCCACTTATGGAACTCTGGGGATTTTATAGCGCGGACTACAGTTTGCCTGAAAATGAAAAGCTTGAGGAAACACTCTTACTTACAGGTTTGGATAAGCTTGAATTTAATGATATGGGAGAGCTTGTATGCGGGAGGGTAAAGATTGATTTAGGGGGAATAGCCAAGGGCTATGCAGTAGATGAGGCAGCGGCCGCCCTGAGGCAAGCTGGAATAAAAAACGCTTTGTTCGATGCAGGAGGGGATATTTATGCTCTTGGATTTAGAGATGAGAGAAACAAATTGCCCTGGAGGGTGGGAATAAAGGATCCTCACGGAGAAGGAATCATAAATCTTATTGGGATTTCTGATAAGGCTGTTGCGACCTCTGGGGAATATGAGAGGCGTTTTGAGCTGGGGGGGAAAAGCTATCATCATATATTAAACCCTGCAAGCGGCCGTCCGGCTGAGGGTAAATCTTCGGTGACGGTTATTGCTCCTACTGCAAAGAAGGCTGATGCCTGGGCTACGGCTCTCTTTGTTATGGAGGTGGACCCAGCGCTTGAGCTTGCTTCAAAAACAGAGGATTTAGAGGTTTTGATAATTACTTCCACAGGAGAAAAACTCTCTACCCCTGGCTTTGGCGAGTTAATCATAGATTGAAGAAAATTGATAGATGAATCAAAATAGGGATCGGCTAAACTGCAGGTATGGATTAGGGAGGATAGACTTATGAGAAAAATATTGGTTTTTTTACTAATAATTGGGGGGTTATTGTTTGTGAAGAGAATGACAGCCCAAAGAGGTGTTTTAGCTAATGATTTGCAAGTATCTTCAACAAAAACTGACACTGATAAATCAAAATACGATTTTTCACTGAAGGAGCTTGGAGGAAATAAGGTATATTCTCTAAATGATTTTAAAGGAAAGCCACTTTTTATTGATTTTTGGGCTTCCTGGTGTCCTCCTTGCAGGGCAGCATCACCC
>JAAZFS010000031.1 GCA_012511615.1 Elusimicrobiota bacterium
GGACAAGGTTATAGGAAGTTTCTCTACAGCGGCTCCACTCTCGACTATGGGAGAGACAGAGCTTTTTCTCTTTCTTGGCTATAAGGTTCCTCTTATGCCCATGGCTGGCTCAGTCTATTTGGCAGAATTAGAAAAAATCTCAAGCAAAAAGAATATTCTTTTTATTATGATAAACAAGGAGGCTGCCGGTGGAGTCCATTTTTCATTGCGGGGGACCGATCCTGCCATTCATGCCGGAAAAATCTGCGCCAATCTTTCTGCCCGCTTGGTAGAAAAATATGGGAATAAGGATGAGATTACCGGTGGTGGTCATTTTGTCGCTGCAGAGTGTAAGACGAGAAACAGTGGCGTTACACTTTCCGAATCTTTAGAGGTTTTCGCCAAAATGATGATGGATATGGAGGGTCTCTCTGGTGAAACTGGTTCCGAAGAGGGTATTTCCCTAGGGCTTGAATACCTAGCTGAAAAATAAAATTCAAGAAAGCTCAAAGGAGCCTGATAGATAAGACAGGAGTGGGGGACTCTTGAGGTTATTTGTTTGAAGTTTTGCGACAGTATCTGAAGGGTGTCTTTTTGATTTGTTAGTTTATCTAAAATCAGGTAAAAGCTTGTTTGAAAATGGAGATAAAAAATGGAGAATAAAAAAATTAAACTCGGAATAATTGGTGGTAGTGGAGTATATGAAATAGAGGGGATGCAAGACCTGCGGGAAGTGAATATAGAAACCCCTTATGGCGATCCTTCCGATGCTATTACCATAGGTAATCTTGATGGGGTTGATATAGCTTTTCTACCCCGTCACGGAAAAGGGCACAGAATAAGTCCAGCGGATATAAATGTCAGAGCAAATATTTGGGCTCTTAAAAAACTAGGTGTTGAAGTTGCAATCTCTGTTAGTGCGGTAGGAAGTCTCAGAGGGGATCTTCCTCCTGGAGAAATATTGCTTGCCGATCAGTTTATCGATAGGACCAGATGCCGGGAATCAACTTTTTTTGAAACAGGGCTAGTCGGCCATGTCGGATTTGCCAATCCGGTATGCTCCTCGCTTGCGGAGCTTATAAACAATGCCTGTAAAGCAGAAGGAGTGAAGGCTCAGCTCGGAGGCACCTATGTATGTATGAACGGACCTCAGTTTTCAAGTCTGGCCGAAAGTAATCTTTACTGAAGCTGGAACGCCGATGTGATAGGCATGACTGCTTTACCAGAGGCGAAATTGGCTCGAGAGGCTGAAATTTGTTACTCCATAATGGCCATGGTGACAGATTTTGACTGCTGGCATCCAGACCACGATGCTGTATCTGTTGAGATGGTTGTTAAGCAGGCTGTAGAAAATGCTATAAATGCAAAGAAAGTGCTGAAACGTGTAATTCCTGAATTAGTCAAACATGCTGAGGATAACTGCACTTGCAAGGAAGCCTTGAGTGGGGCTATTCAGACCGCTCCTGAGGCTATAGATCCAGCCATTAAAGAAAAACTAAAACTAATCGTAGGAAAATATCTAAAATAAATTAGCTCTAATTATCAGAGCAAGAAACGGGGCGCTTCAAGTCTGGATAGAATAAACAAGCTGTACGGTCTGAGGCATTTTAAGTTTTTGGTGAGTAACTAATAGCTATTCCAATTAGGAATTATCCTCTTAAAATAGAGGCGATTCCAGGGAAAGCTATTTAAAAAAGCCGAAAAAATTGCTACCATTATTGGGATATACTCTTGCGTGCTTTTATCCCTTTAGAAGCCAGCTGGCGATTCTAAAAGTTTCGCTGGTGGTGCCATAGGCAGTCTTGCTTGGATTGGCCAATACGGCGGTAATCAAAAACACGATTATCATCTATGTGATAAGAGATTTAAATCAGAAAGGATTTGAAAAGCAATAGAGGAGAGGCGGATTATCTCCGCCCTTAGGCGTTAGGATGAAAAAAGATTTCAAAGAATAAAGGTGAAAAGGAGTAAGGAATGAAAATTGGAAGAAATTTTACAAATATGCTCTTAACCTCGTATTTAAACGAGGAGGAGCGTAAGCTTTTTGGAGAAGGTAAACTTGCTGTGCATGATATGGATGCCAGGGTTCAGATTCGTTCGAAAAGGGATATTATCAATCAGGTTGATGTCGCTAAGGAGATTGGGTTGGACCACGTGGAGCTTGATGGTGGTGTGCCAAATCCTTATCTTGAGATGAGCCAAGAAGAGTTGGCCCAGGCAAAAGAGCATGCTGAGAAAGTTGGAATAAGCCTCTCGCTTCATTTGCCGTATACATATGTGGCAGCGTCAACAATATGTTTTCAGGAATCTGATAGGAAAATCGCTGTGGAGCTTCAGAAAAGATATCTTGATGTTGCTCAGGCGCTCGGATGTATTTCCGTAGTAATGCATCCTGGAAGTGTTCCCTATTATCAGGCAATGGGAGAGTATTTAGCCATACTCAGAGAGTCAATGGCGCAGACACTTATGGACCTCTATCCTTATGCTGCCGACCGTGGTATTATCCTGCATCTTGAGAACAACACTGCCTTCGATAC
>JAAZFS010000032.1 GCA_012511615.1 Elusimicrobiota bacterium
CTATCGAAGAGGCTTGGAAGTCACTTGGAATTAGTAAAGAGAAAGCGGAAATTACAACTTTCAATAGAGGCATACTGATTGTAAAAGTCTCTAGCAATGCATATATGCAGGAGTTGTGGTTTGATAAAAATAATATAATTGAAAAACTTAACTCTCGCCTAGATGGTAGAGTTAAAGATATTAAATTTAAATTAGCAGGAGGATATTAAATAAATGGCTGGTAAAAACGATCAATATTCGGCAAAGGATATTAAAGTACTTGAAGGACTAAAAGCGGTAAGAAAACGACCGGCGATGTACATCGGTTCCACCGGTGAGGATGGAATCAATCATCTTGTATATGAAGTTGTTGATAACTGTATAGACGAAGTTCTAGCTGGTTTTGCAAAAAACATCAGTGTAACTATAAAAGCGGACGGCTCGGTTAATATTGTAGATGATGGTCGAGGAATTCCCATTGATACACATGATAAGCTCAAAATTCCCGCTGTTGAAGTTATTATGACCAGACTTCACGCCGGAGGAAAATTTGATAACCAGTCTTATAAGGTTTCTGGTGGTCTTCACGGTGTGGGAGTAGCCGTTGTAAATGCTCTTTCTGAATATCTTGAAGTAGAAGTTCATAAGAATGGAAATATCTATCATCAAAGATATGAGCAGGGAGATCCAGTAACAAAACTTACTGTTACAGGTACTACTTCAGCAATAGGTACGGCTATTACTTTTAAGCCTGACGCGGAGATTTTTACCGAAGATGTTAAGTTTAACTTTGATACCATATCTAATCGCTTGCGTGAGCTTGCTTTTCTTAACGCCGGGACAAATATAACCATAATTGATGAACAAGAAGATAAGACCTACACTTTTGTTTATCAAGGTGGTATCACTTCATTTGTAAAATATCTCAACAAGGGAAAAGAACCTCTTCACGAAGATCCCATATATTTTATGAAAGAAGAAAATAATATTTCTGCTGAAATCGCAATACAATATAACAGCGGCTACAGTAAGAGAATTTTTTCTTTTGCAAATAATATCAATACAAGAGAGGGTGGGACCCATTTGAGTGGTTTTAAGGCAGCTCTAACTTCCACTATTAACACTTACATCAGAAATAATATGAAAGAAACCTATCAGCTTTCTGGTGACGATACTCGTGAAGGACTAACTGCAGTAATAAGTGTAAAACTTTCGGAACCCCAGTTTGAAGGTCAGACTAAGACCAAACTAGGAAATTCAAATGTTAGAGGTATTGTCACATCTATCGTAAATGAAAAACTTTCAGAGTTTATGGAAGAAAATCCTGCTGTCGCAAGAAAAATTATTGAAAAAGCCATGCAGGCTTCCCGGGCCAGAGAGGCAGCCAAGAAAGCCAGAGAACTTACCAGACGAAAAGGGGTACTGGATGTATCTACACTTCCTGGAAAACTTGCAGACTGCATAGAAAAAGATGCAAAACTCTGTGAACTCTATCTGGTTGAAGGAGACTCAGCGGGTGGTTCGGCAAAACTCGGAAGAGACAGAAACTTTCAGGCCATTCTTCCTCTTAAAGGAAAAATCCTAAATGTTGAGAAAGCTCGTCTTGATAGGATTTTAAGAAATGAAGAGATAAGCACCATAATAACGGCTCTTGGCTGTGGAATTGAGGAAGAATTTAATTTAGAAAAACTTCGTTATCATAAAGCAATAATTATGACTGACTCCGATGTTGACGGTGCTCATATAAGAACTCTTCTTTTAACATTCTTTTATAGGCAGATGCCTCAGTTATTAGAAGGGGGTTTTGTTTATATAGCCCAGCCACCTCTCTACGGAGTTAGAACTGGTAGATCATCTATACAATATCTCCAAAAAGAAGAAGAAATGACCGATTATCTTTTGGGAAGAGGTATAAAAGATGTGGTTATATCCAGACAAAATGCGGTCTCTATTAATATCAGTGGCGATGAAGAGATAAGGGAAATTTTAAAGATGGCCGAGAAATACGATTCTCTTTATCGTCGTATAACAAACAAGGGTTTTACACTTGAGGATATAAAGGCCATGGATCCCGAACGACTTCCCTTGTATAAAGTTGAAAGCTCCGATGGAGATGAGAAAATACTTTATTCACAAGAAGAGTTGAAGCATCTTAAGCAGGATTTTTTCCAGGATCTCGACGAAGAAACCCTGATGGAAGAAGATAGTTTTAAAGTGATTGATCTCTGGGAACTAAAGCCCTTGATAGAAATCAGGCAGAAACTTTCAGAAAAAGATGTGGATATAGATGCCAAGGATTATTCAGTTGCCTGGAATGGCGATGACACCGATGAATTGGGAGATCTTTTCTCAGTCATGGAAAAAATTAAGCGTCGTGGATCCAGAGGAGTAAATGTCCAGCGCTATAAGGGTCTGGGAGAGATGAACCCCAGTCAACTCTGGGAGACAACCATGGAGCCCGGAGCCAGAAAGCTCTTAAGGGTTAAGCTGGATGATGCTGTTGAAGCCGATAAAATTTTCACCACGCTCATGGGAGATAAAGTGGAACCAAGAAGAAAATTTATTGAGAAGCATGCCAGGCGAGTAAGGAACCTCGATACCTAATCGGATAATAAATAATTAAACCAATAAATATAGATTCCCACCGGAGGAGATAAATGGACAAATATAACATACTAAACGAAAAACTTGAGAATAGGAATATTAAAGATGAGATGAGAGATTCCTATATCGATTATGCTATGAGTGTAATCGTAGGGCGGGCCCTGCCTGATGTCAGGGACGGCTTAAAGCCGGTTCATCGTAGAATTCTTTATGCCATGAATGATATGGGCATACTTTATAACAAGCCCCATAAGAAATGTGCCCGTGTAGTGGGAGAAGTTCTAGGTAAATATCATCCCCATGGAGACCAGGCAGTTTATAATGCCATGGTAAGAATGGTACAGGATTTTTCACTTCTGCATCCACTTCTAGATGGTCAGGGAAACTATGGTTCCATAGACGGAGACAGTGCGGCCGCTATGCGGTATACCGAAATTAGAATGGCCCGTATCTCTGATGAAATACTTAGAGATATTGATAAGGAAACGGTAGACTTTGTACCTAACTTTGATGGTTCTTTAGAGGAGCCCAGGGTACTTCCATCAAATATTCCCAATATACTTATAAATGGTTCCTCAGGTATTGCCGTAGGAATGGCAACAAACATTCCTCCCCATAATCTCACTGAAGTCTGCTCTGGTATTATTGCCCTGATAGATAACCCTGAGATAAGTATTGATGAACTTATGGAGTATGTTAAAGCTCCTGATTTTCCAACTGGGGCCACTATTTGTGGACTGTCTCGCGTAAAAGAGGCCTACCATACAGGTCGGGGATCAGTAAAACTCCGGGCTAAAGTCGAAGAAACACCCATGAAGCAGAATAAGACTGCTCTCATAGTTAAAGAAATTCCCTATATGGGAAACAAGGCAACCATAATTGAACAAATTGCCCGTCTTGTAAAAGAGAAAAAAATTGAAGGAATCACGGATTTAAGAGACGAGAGCGACCGGGATGGTATGAGGATAATGATTGAGCTCTCCCGTAATGCCAATCCTGATGTTGTTTTAAATCAGCTCTACAATCATACGGGACTTCAGTCAACTTTTGGCATAACCATGTTGGCTCTGGTAGATAATCAGCCTCGCATTTTGAACTTAAAAGAAATGCTTGAGCATTATCTGGAACACCGTAAAGAGATAGTCCGTCGGAGCACAAAATTTGATCTTAGAAAAGCTTTAGCCCGCGCCCACATTGTAGAGGGACTAAGGAAAGCACTTTCAAATCTTGATGCAGTTATAAAAATTATCAGGGCTTCAAAAAATCGTGAGGATGCCGGTATTCAACTTATAGAAAAATTCGATTTTACCCAGAAACAGGTGGATGCGATTCTCAACATGCGTCTTCACAGACTCACCTCCCTTGAGAGAGATAAGCTGGAGGAAGAGTATAAAGAACTGATTAAAGAGATAGAACGCTGCAAGGCTATTTTAGGAAGCATAAAATTGGTCCTTGATATAATCCGAAATCAGACTCAGGAAATCATCAAAACCTATGGTGAAGAACGTAGAACAGTAATTGGACCCTCTGTAGATAATATCGATAAAGAAGACCTTATCAAGGAAGAGGATATGGTCGTGACCATGTCTGATGCCGGCTATATCAAGAGACTTCCCTTAACTACCTACCGGGCCCAGCGCCGGGGTGGCCGGGGTATCTTGGGAATGGAAACCAAGGAAGAGGATTTTCTTGAGGATATTTTCATAACTTCTACCCATGCATATATGCTGTTTTTTACTGACATGGGTAAGGTTTACTGGCTGAAAGTTTATGATATACCCACGGCTGCTCGTCATGCAAGAGGTAAGGCAATCATAAATCTTCTAGATATGAGCCAGGATGAGAGAATTACCGCCATGGTGGCTGTCCGAGATTTTGAAGAGGCCAACAAGTATCTTGTCATGAATACAAAGCGCGGCATAATCAAAAAGAGTCTACTTAAAGACTATTCTCGCCCAAGAAGAGGGGGAATAATTGCAGTAACTCTTGACGAAGGTGATAGTCTCATCGAGGTAAAAGATACAAGTGGCGAGAATGATATAATTATCTCGACCAAGAAAGGTATGGCCATAAAATTCAGTGAAAAAGATGTAAGGCCAATAGGACGAACCGGCCGAGGCGTTAAGGGTATTACCCTAAACGAAGGCGATGAAGTCATAGGCATGGATATAGTAGAAGATTCCGATTGCCTACTTACTGCCACAGAACACGGCTACGGCAAAAGAACTCCAGTGGAAAATTATCGCATGCAGAAGCGGGGAGGAAAAGGCGTCATCAATATAAAAGACTCCAAGCGTAATGGAGTTGTCGTTTCAGTTACCAAAGTCGATGTTGAGGACGAGATAATGCTGATTACCAAGAACGGGATAATAAACCGTCAGAAGGTAAAAGAGATTCGTGCCATAGGAAGAAACACCCAAGGTGTCCGCTTGATGAAGCTTGATCCCAAGGATAATCTGGTATCTTTGGCAAGGATTGCTAAGGAAGATCTTTTTGACGAAGAGGCCTAAGCCTAGGAACTTTTTCTAAAGGGTACTTCAAAAAAGGGCATTTAATAATTTAGGTGATATAAGGGACAGGAAATGTTAGACATAAATATAATTAGAGAAGATAAGGATGGCGTTATCAAGGAACTCTCCCGAAGAGGTGGAGATTTTTCTAAAGATATAGAGAAAATTTATTTTCTGGACAAATCCTGGAGAGAACTATTAAAAAAATCCGACGCTCTTAAAGCTGAGAGAAACTCTGTTTCTACCGAGATAGGGAAACTAAAAAGAGAGAAAAAATCCGCTGATGAAAAGATTGCTGCAATGCAGATAATCTCTGAAAAAATCAAGGAACTTGATGCCGGTATAAGAGAGGTAAGGACTGAACTTAAATCTGCACTTTTATTGGTACCCAATCTCATCGAAAAAGATACACCCTATGAAAATACTGTTCTTCGGGAAGAAGGAGAGGTTAAGGATTTGGGTTTTCCTGCAAAGACTCACTGGGAGATAGGAGAAGATTTAGGCATACTTGATTTTGAAGCGGCCGTATCCCTCAGTGGTTCCAGATTTGCTCTCTTAAAAGGCCTTGGCTGCAATCTTGAAAGAGGTCTGGCAAACTTTATGCTGGATACCCATACTTCAAAACACGGCTATACTGAAATAATGCCACCCATTCTTGTTAGAGAAGATGTTATGGTCGGCACCGGCCAACTCCCCAAATTCAGAGATGACATGTATGCTTTAGACGACGGTAGCATGTTTTTAATACCAACTTCAGAAGTTCCACTTTGTAATCTTGTCAGAGAAAAGATAACAGACGCCTCAGAGCTTCCTTTGAAATTTACTGCTCTTACCTCTTGCTTTAGAAGAGAATCTGGCTCCTATGGGCGTGATACCAAGGGTCTGATAAGAAATCATCAGTTCAATAAGGTTGAATTGGTTAATATAGCTTCCCCCGAAGAATCAGAAGAAATGCACGAGAAATTACTTGAGGAGAGCGAAGAAATTCTAAAACTCTTAGGACTTACATACAGGGTTCTGCTACTGGGTTCCTCAGATACAGGCTTTTCGGCAGCAAAAACTTACGATTTAGAGGTCTGGATGCCTGGCGAAAAACTCTGGCGAGAAGTTTCCAGCTGCTCCAACTGCCTGGATTTTCAGGCCAGAAGAATGGATGCCCGTACACGAGGAAAGGATTCCTCAACAGTCTATCTTCATACCCTGAATTCTTCAGGTCTGGCTGTAGGAAGAATTTTTGCTGCTGTGCTTGAAAACTACCAAAGAGCTGACGGTAGTGTAGCCATTCCCGAAGTCCTGCAAGCATATATGGGCGATAAAAAGGAAATAAAAAAGAATACTCGATAGGGGGTAAAAAAAATCTATTTTTTAAGGCCCTTAAAAAATATTATCCCGACTGGCCTTTTAGGATGGATACTTATTTTCATATCGGCTTTTAGTACGAGTGGCTGTGCCAGTCGCTACATCCGGCCTAATGGAATTGATACACTCTCAACTGCCGAGATAGGGGGTATGGATCAATGGTATTTTTCTCGTGCCTCCAAACCAAATCTTCCTGTCCTTCTATGGGTCCATGGTGGACCTGGTGCCTCCCAGATGCCTGCTTGGCGAACTACAGAACAACTTGAAGATGACTTTATAGTTGTTCACTGGGATC
>JAAZFS010000033.1 GCA_012511615.1 Elusimicrobiota bacterium
TGGCTGCTATGAACAGGCACCCAGATCCTCAGGTGATTTATGCAACCAATATTGGGTTGGTAAAGCAGTTGATTGATGCTATGGAAAGCGAGGGGGTTACTCCGCATGTGTTGTTCTCCTCCTCTACTCAGGAAGAGTTGGACAACCTTTACGGGCAGTCAAAGAAAGATGGTCGTGAACTATTAGAGCAATGGGCATCAAGAAACAATGCATCGTTCACCGGTTTGGTTGTTCCTAATGTTTATGGTGAATTTTCCAGACCAAACTACAACACATTCATTGCCACCTTTGCACATAAGCTTATCAATGGCGAGCAGCCGCAAATAATAACAGATAGCAGCGTCAAACTAATCTATGTAGGGTCACTCTGTAAGTTTATTATCGGCCAATTTCAAAACAAGGGGGTTGCAAGGGTTAATGTTCCATTTGATTTTGAACGGAGTGTAAGCAGTATTCTCACTCTTTTTGAGCAGTTCAGTTCAGTGTATGCAAACAATGGATTCATCCCAAACTTGGCAGACATAAATGAGGTTAACCTTTTCAATACATTCAGGTCTTATCTTGATTATAAAAACAAGTTCCCTGTCAAACTGGTAAAACATATCGATAACCGCGGAATGTTTGTAGAGACGATAAAACTTGGAGTAGGTGGCCAGGTATCCTTCTCCACTACCCTGCCGGGAGTTACCCGTGGCAACCATTACCACACCCGGAAGATTGAGCGTTTTACAGTTATCAGAGGTAAAGCCCGGATACAACTTCGGAAGATTGGAAGCAATGAGGTGATGGACTTTTACCTGGATGGTAACGAACCATCATATGTTGATATGCCAGTTTGGCACACACATAATATCACAAATATTGGGGAGGAGGAGTTATATACACAATTTTGGATTAATGAATGGTACAACCCGGAGGACAGGGATACATATTTTGAGGAGGTTTAGATGAAAAAACTAAAGGTAATGACAGTTGTAGGCACACGGCCCGAGATAATCAGGCTTGCTTGTGTGCTGCAAAAACTGGATCAAAGCGAAGCAATAGAACATACATTGGTTCACACAGGCCAAAACTACGATTACGAACTCAATGAGGTCTTCTTTGAGGATTTGGGGCTTCGAAAGCCCGATTACTTTTTGAATGCAGCCGGTAAAAATGCAACCGAAACAGCAGGACAAATTTTAATTAATGTCGACCCGGTATTGGAGCAGGTTAAACCCGATGCATTCCTTGTGCTGGGCGATACCAACTCATGCCTGTGTGCCATTGCAGCAAAGAAAAGACATATTCCCATCTTCCATATGGAAGCCGGAAACCGTTGTTTTGACCAACGTGTTCCAGAGGAGAGCAACCGCAAGATAGTAGACCATACAGCCGACATCAACCTAACATATAGCGATATCGCCCGTGAATACCTGCTATCCGAAGGGTTAAGGCCGGACAGGATAATTAAAACCGGTAGCCCGATGTATGAGGTTTTGATGCAATACCTGCCAAAGATTGAGAGTTCTACTATTCTGGAAAAATTGGGTTTGGTGGAAGGTAAATATTTTGTTGTCTCCGCTCACCGGGAAGAGAACATCTCTTCGGAAAAGAACTTCTTCAACCTGGTGGCAATATTAAATACGATTGCGGAGAAATACGACTACCCGGTAATAGTATCCACACACCCTCGTACCCGAAAAATGATAGAGACCAAAGGGGTTACATTTCACAAGAATGTGCAGCTGATGAAACCAATGGGGCTAAGTGACTACAACAAACTTCAAATGAAATCATTTGCAGTATTATCGGACAGTGGAACTATCTCCGAAGAGTCATCAATACTGAATTTTAGGGCATTGAACATCCGCGAAGCACACGAACGCCCCGAAGCAATGGAAGAGGCTTCTGTTATGATGGTTGGACTAAACCCTGTACGGGTGATGCAGGGACTGGTGCAGTTGCAATACCAGGCAATTAGCCCTGACCGTAATTTTAGACCGGTTGCAGACTACAGCATGCCTAATGTAAGTGATAAGGTGGTCAGGATTATCTTGAGTTATACCGATTACATTAAAAGAGTAGTTTGGAGTGAATAGAGATATATTAATACCGAGGTTTCGGGCTCTTGTAGTAGATAATAATAGGATAATTGGAGCAAGAGGTTACAAAATTTATTCATATTGTAAGATTAACCATAAGCTTAATTATTTATATTCTGTTAAAGATTTCAAATATTCTTTACTTTCCAAATTTAGTTTACTAAGAAGGTTCTTCCGGGCAGAAATAACTGGTCTATATACATTGAATAACGGAGTAGATTTAGTTATTGCAAAAAAAGGTATTTTCAAACGTGAAACAGAATCATCAGTTTTTTTAAAATGTTTTGATATTCCAAGAGGATCAA
>JAAZFS010000034.1 GCA_012511615.1 Elusimicrobiota bacterium
AACCGGTGACTGCAGTCAGGCTTGCAACTATAAATACTGCCAGATATTTTGGGCTAGAAAAACATGGAGCTGTCGCGCCAGGCTACAATGCTAATCTCCAGGTCCTTGATTCCTTTAGCGCTGAGAAACCTTCTATGGTATTTAAAAAAGGTGAGCTGGTAGCAGAGGATGGCCAGATGATAGAAAAGCCTAGGCCAAAGAGGGATATATACATAAGGGGTTCCGTAAATGTTAAGTGGCTGAAAAAAGATGATTTTAAAGTGCCAGTTGAGGGCGATCGAGTCCGGGTAATTGAAATAATACCGGACCAGATAATAACTGGAAGTGGTTTTTATAAAACTCCTGAGGTTGGGGGTTTTCTTCAGAGTGACACTTCCCGTGACCTTCTCAAAATATGCGTTATAGAACGCCATCGAGCAACTGGCCGAATAGGCAAAGGAATACTCAAGGGTATGGGACTTAAATCTGGCGCAATAGCAACCAGCGTTGCTCATGATTCCCATAACATTGTAGTAACTGGAGTCAGTGATGAGGATATCTTCAAGGCGTCGCTTGCGGTAATAAAAATGGGGGGTGGGATAGCAGTTGCTGATAAGGGGGAGATTCTTGGAACTCTGCCTCTTCCTATAGCGGGGCTTATGAGTGAGATGAGTGTAGAAAAGGTGGATGAGGTATTGGCAAGACTTCTGAAAGTTACGAAAGGACTAGGAGCTCTTCCCAGACATCCTTTTTTTACTCTTTCTTTTCTCTGTCTTCCGGTGATTCCGGAGCTTAAAATAACAGATAAGGGTCTTGTGGATACGGAAAAATTTGAGGTGGTGGATTTATTTTATGATTAAGAAAGCAGTACTGATTATACTTGACAGTTTGGGTGTTGGGGAACTTCCTGATGCTGCGAAATATGGCGATAGCGGGTCTAATACTCTCAGAAATATTTATTTAGAGAGAGGATTAGATATACCGAATCTTTGTAGTATGGGGATAGGAAAAATTACCGAGGCTGGCTGCTCGGAAAAACCAGCAAGTGGGTCTTACGGTCGGATGATGGAAATTTCTCCTGGCAAAGATACTACGACTGGACATTGGGAGCTGGTGGGTCTTCCCTTGGATTTTTCTTTTCCAACCTATCCTGATGGATTTCCTGCGGAAATGATTGCTGAATACGAAAAGAGGATTGGCAGAAAAGTTCTTGGAAATTATGCCTCCTCAGGTACTGAAATACTCAAAGTACTCGGTAGTGAACATGTAAAAACCGGTTTTCCCATTGTATATACCTCTGCGGATTCGGTTTTTCAAGTAGCAGCCCACCAAGATGTAGTTCCGCTTGAACAACTATACGAGTTTTGTAGCATAGCCCGGGAAATGCTGGTCGGAGATAATCCAATAGCCAGAGTAATTGCCCGTCCCTTTACAGGTCCAGAGGGAGATTTTCAGAGAAATAATGCAGATAGAAAAGACTACTCCATTGCGCCTCCTGAAGATACTCTGTTGGACAATCTTAAAAATGAGGGGGCCTTTGTTTGTGGAGTGGGAAAAATAGGGGATATTTTTGCCCATCGCGGTTTGGCCGAAGAAATTAAATCAAAGGATAATATGGACTGTGTAGATAAAACTATAGAAGCCATGAAAAAATATAGAGGGGAGAAAGGTCTTATATTTGTAAATCTTGTTGCTTTTGATTCGGTATATGGACATAGAAGAGATGCCGAAGGCTACGGCCGTGCGCTGGAGGAATTTGATAGGCGTCTTCCTGAGATTCTTGAAGCTCTAGATGATGATACAATTTTATTGATGACAGCCGATCACGGTTGTGATCCTACTATCAAGGACCATACCGATCATACCAGGGAATATGTCCCGCTTCTAGTAGCTGGAGAGAGGGTAAAAAAAGATAATAATCTTGGAATGGATTTAAAGTATTCAGACTGCGGTCAGACTATCGCGGATATACTTGGTTCCAAAAAACTCAATTCTGGGGTAAGTTTCAGGGAAGAACTGATAATATAAGGAGATAAAAATGCGTGATAAAACTTTGAAAGCAGCAGATTATTTAAAATCTAAAATAAAAATAAGTCCAGAAATTGGAGTTATTTTAGGGAGTGGACTCGGTGGTCTTGCCGATGAGTTTGATGAAGAGGTTAGAGTTAAGTTTAAAGATATTCCTCATTTCCCAGAATCAAGTGTAAAGGGCCATAAGGGCGAAATAGTTGCAGGAAACCTCTGCGGCAAGAAAGTCATTGCCATGGCGGGACGGATTCATTTTTACGAAGGTTTATCGATGGCAGAGATAACCTTTCCCTTAAGAGTTATGGCAGAGCTTGGTATAGAGAAACTAATCGTTTCAAATGCCGGCGGTGGCGTTAATGAAAATTATGTCCCAGGAGATATTGTTATTATTAAAGACCATATTAATTTTATGGGAGATAATCCTCTAAAGGGTGCTCCGGATTTTATAGATCTTACGACTGCCTATAGTCCCGCACTTAGGAGTCTGGCCTCAGCTGTAGCACGAGAGCAGGACCTGGATCTAAAAAGTGGAGTTTATGTGGCCAACAGCGGACCCTCTTATGAAACACCTGCTGAGGTTAAGATGGCCCGAATAATTGGAGGAGATATCGTGGGAATGTCCACTGTTCCGGAAGTAATACTTGCCAACAGGTTAGGGATTGAGGTCTTGGGTCTGTCTATGATAACTAATATGGCAGCCGGGATTACCGGAGAGAAACTATCTCACGAAGAAGTAATTGAAACGACAGTGATTGCCCAAGAAAAATTCAAGAGCCTCGTTCGCGAGATTATCAGAAAAATAAAAGTATGAACACATACGAGATAATTTATAAGAAAAGAGAAGGAAAAGTCCTTACAAAAGAAGAAATCGGCTATATCATAAGCGGTTATCTGGCTGGAGATATTCCGGATTACCAGGTTTCTGCATTTTTGATGGCTATTTTTTTCAAGGGGATGGAAACTGATGAGTTAGCGGAATTTACAAGATTAATGGCTGACTCTGGGGAGAAAGTTGACTTAAGTTCAATGGGTGCACCCACAGTAGATAAACATTCTACAGGAGGAGTTGGGGATGGAGTATCCCTGATTTTGGCTCCATTAGCAGCCTCCTTGGGGGCTGTTGTCCCTATGATGAGTGGGCGTGGGCTTGGACATACCGGAGGAACTTTAGATAAACTAGAATCTATACCGGGCTATAATGTAAACCTCTCACAGGAAGAATTTATCCGCCAGTTAGAGAAAATTGGTGTGGCAATTATTGGGCAGACTGAAAATATTGCCCCTGCTGATAAAGAATTCTATGCTTTAAGGGATGTGACCGCTACGGTGGATAGTATTCCTCTTATAACGGCAAGTATAATGAGTAAAAAACTTGCTGAAGGAGTTGAATCTCTGGTTTTGGATGTAAAGACTGGTAGTGGCGCCTTTATGCGTAGGTATGATGATGCAGTCAGTTTGGCCAAGGCCATGATTGATACTGGGCGTGCTCATGGAAGAAATATGGCTGCGATAATATCGGATATGAGTCAGCCCCTTGGTCGGTCAGTAGGAAATGCGCTAGAGATAAAACAGGCTGTGGAAGTCTTAAAGGGCGCCGGTCCCGCGGATATGAGAGAGCTTACGCTAGAGCTTGTTTCCATAATGCTTCAGATTTCAGGGATAGAGCCTGATCCGTCTAAGGCCGAAAAAATGACGGCAGAGAATCTTTCAAATGGGAAGGCTCTTCAGAAATTTGCAGAAATGGTGGAGGAACAGGGCGGAGACCCCCGAGTTGCAGAGAATCCGGACAGAGTTCTGCCCGCGGCATCATATAGTCTTGAAGTAAAGGCTCCATCTGATGGCTATATTGAGAAGATGGATACGCGTCTTATTGGTGTTGCTGCGCTATCATTAGGTGCAGGTCGGCGGAATATGCAGGAAAAAATTGATTTTTCTGCAGGGATAGAGGTGCTGGCCAAGACTGGAGATAAGGTCTCAGAAGGTGAAGTGATTGCAGTTCTCTATTCTAGCAGGGAGAGTGATTTATCAGGGGTTGCCGATGATTATTTGGCAGGCTTGAGTTTTTCTGAGGAAGAGCAAAAGGCACCGGAGTTGATTTACAGGGTATTGAGATAATAAAAAGGAAAAAAAATGTCTTACAAAGATTATGTTAAAAAAATATTTAGCGAGAATGACTGGATAGAAGCGGCGGATTCAATAAATAAAGTTGAAGGAAAAAAAGTCTTGCTTTATTCACACGACGATCCGGATGGTCTCACTTCAGCTGCTATTTTAAAACGTTTGGTGGAACTTAAGGGCGGAACAGTAAAAGTGTTTTTGCCAGATACTTACGAACTTGAGGAAAAAAGACTTAAGAAAGACCTGGCAGAAGATGATTATTCTATGGTGATTCTTGCTGACAAAGGAACCATGGGCTACTATGGAGATTATGCATCACTAGTGGATGATTTTTTGGTAGTTGATCATCACCCTCCGATTGGAATTCCTGAAGGTATTCACCTGATAAATCCAAATCTTAAGGGATATAATTCTTGCTCTACCTCCTTTTTGGCCCATATGCTTATGGAGTATCACGGAGAAGGGGAAGC
>JAAZFS010000035.1 GCA_012511615.1 Elusimicrobiota bacterium
CGCGGAGGTTGTCCTGGTGGATTCCCTGATCGTTATTAGCGGTGACAACTATTGCTATCACTATCACTATTTCAACGACCATTGATACGCCCCCTCTCCTTTACTACATGATTAAGTCCTCCTTTCCGTGTCTGTACGAATCAATTCTATCTTTGCCTGTATTTCCCGTTTGGCATCTTCAAGAAGCATGACGGCTTGCTTATCCGTTATGGTTCCATTCAGCAGCAGTTGATTTATGGCGACTCCTATTTCTTGATACGCTTTTTCGAGATCAGGATTATCGGGGTCTATTTCAGTTGTTATTTTAGCGTACAGTCTTTTTTCTTCAACACGCCCCAAAAGATAATCGGTTGACACGTTGAAGTAGTCAGCTAATTTAGCAACAGTTGCTGAGTCAGGAGTGCGAAGGTCGTTTTCCCATAGCGAAACGGCTGATTTGCTAACGCTAAACAGCTTTCCTATATCCTCTTGGTGCAGTCCCTTTTCTTCTCTAAGAGTTCTTATTTTTGCGCCTAAAGTCATTTCGCACTTCCTTCCCTTATTAATAATATAACAAAAAGTAAACCAGATAAACAAAGTTGACAAAATCGAAATTACCCCTTGACAGTTTACGCAAAGTAAATTAACATAGAGTTGACGCAGGGTAAACCACGAAGGAAGGAGGGAAAAACATTGAACGTCCTAGCAAAAATAGAAAAAGACAACGGAATGATGTCAAAAGATGTGGCCGAAAAACTCAGAATAACTAAGGGTTATTACAGTATGCTAAAAAATGGCGTACGCCCCATGTCAAAAGAAATAGGGTTGAGGATTCATGAATTATACGGAATACCGCTTGAAGCAATATTTTTTCCCCAAAGGGTTGACAAGAAGTCAATTAACTCCACCGGCACAGATGGTTAAAACGCGAAGGAGGGAGGGGAGGAAGTGTATTGTCCTCATTGCGGGAAGGAAATAGTGCCTACCCCAAGTTTCACAACAGATTTAAAGTTGGCGATTGAAGATCGCCTTACCCATTACGGTTTCGGCAGGGGGAATACTCACCAAAAATATCAAGCCTATACATCCGTCAGAAAGGTTTTATGCTTGTTCATTGAAGGCATGAGGGGTTCATCAAGATTAATCGATGAAGAAACATACAGGCAAGCAATAGAGAAGTTGGACGAAATTCTGCCCCCCAGAAAAAAGGAGGGTAGCTAATGGAAAAACTGCTGAGTTTTGAAGAGGTCAGGGAAATTTTAGGTTGTGGCACGGACTTTCTCTATAAAGCCTTACAAGATGGCAAAATCACCGGCTACAAGCTGGGGAACCTGTGGAGGGTTTACCCGAAGGACTTACAGAGATACCTTGACCAATTACCTTCCAATCGGAAGAAGATCAGGCGGGTTGTTTGACCCGGCCCGGCGGCCAACCGGAGCCGGGTAGAGGACGAGAAGGAGAGAGGCGGTTATCTACTTTCAATATATCAGGTGAAAGGGGGTGAGACAATGACAAGTTATGACCGCTTCATTGACCTTTTGAAGAAAGACTACAAGAGGCTGGGAATGACCATTGAAGATGTTGCCGATATTGTAGGATTGGGACCCAGACAGTTAGCAAGGCATATCAAAGGGGACACCAAGGAAAGAATCATGCCGGTCCGCACAGTAGCCGACATGAGCCGGGAAGGAATCATATCACAGAAAACAGTTGATGCTTACTGGCAGGGAATCAGAGCAGAATTAAAGCTTAAAAAAAGAAAGACCGCACAAGCGGCCAGGTGAAAATTTACTTAACCTATTATACCACAAAAGATAACACAAAAACATACTATGTAAGTTTTTATGAAATTAAATGGAGAAACCTGGCTGCCCTGACCGCAAGTCCCTCACATATGCACGGCAGGGCGGTCTCTCCCCCCTTAACTCAGAAAGGAGGAAAAAAACATGAATGATGCACTCGAAAAATTAACACCAGAACTGATAAGAGAAACATAAGAAACATGGGCAAAGCTGGTTGAGCTTAAAAGCAAAGGAATCTTTGCCATTTCCCCATACACCCGGGTAG
>JAAZFS010000036.1 GCA_012511615.1 Elusimicrobiota bacterium
CGTATATCCCGTGCATCGACAGATATTCCCAGACAGCTCTTTTTTGATTTCCTCTCTCGAAGGAGAAGGGTTTTTCTTTAAAAGAGCATAGCTAGAAATAATAAAACCAGGAGTGCAAAATCCACATTGGACACCCCCTGACTCAATAAAGGCCTCTATAATATTTTCTGCAATTGGATCAGTCTTAAGACCCTCAAGAGTAGTAACGGTTCTACCCTCTACCTGACCTGAGGCAACCATACATCCAGCCACTGGAACTCCATCAAGTAGCAAGGTACATGTCCCGCACTCTCCCCGCCCACAGCCTTCTTTCACACTGAGAACATCAAACTTTTCTCTCAGCATTTTGAGTAGAGGCTTATCATTTGAAAACTCAGTATTTACTTTGTTTCCATTTAATATAAAGCTAATCTTCATAAACTTATTTAAGTTTTCCCACTTCCTCTAAATACACTTCAGGAAGGCAAGGAGTCTTACGAACTCTTACTCCAGTAGCATCATATATTGCATTTAATACTGCAGCTGCTGGACCGACCATAGGTGGCTCTCCTAATCCTTTGGCACCGTAGGGACCACCATCATAATGTGATTCTACTATTATGGGTTCCACATCGCATGCATCCATTGTGGTTGGAATAGTGTAGCCCGTAAAAGAAGGGTTCTGAATCTTCCCTTTTTCAAGGACAAGGTTTTCATAAAGAGCATAGCCGACAGCCTGGATTGCCCCTCCTTGAATCTGTCCCTCTGCAGAGGGAAAATGAATGGCTTTTCCAATATCGTGGGCAGCCACCAGCCTCAAAACTTTCACCTCTCCTGTCTCAGTATCTACTTCAACCTCGCAAACATTGGAAGAAAAAGTATAAACCGGATAGGGATCACCCTGCCCATCGGATTCGTTGAAATTTACACCTTCTACCCTATACCAGCCCTGGGCTGCAACCCGCTCACGCTTGATATAGGCCTCATTGACTGCATCGGCATATTCTAAAAACTCACCCGAAGGAGCATAGTACCTATGATTCTCAATTTTTATATCAAAGGGATCTACTTTTAACTTTTCTGCTGAAACTTTTATTAGAACATCCCTTACCTGTAAGGCAGCATCTAAGACAGCATTACCACCCACCATAGTTCCTCTTGAGGCGACAGTCGGACCTGAATCAGGCACCCGTGTCGTATCTGGCTCCAATATTTCAACCATGTCATAGGGACATCCCAAAGTATCGGCACAAATTCGATTAAATACGGTTTCGGCCCCTTGGCCCATTTCTACATTTCCTACTGCAACGACAACACTACCGTCTTCCTTTACATAAACTTGAGCTCCAGCTTTCGCGAAATATTTGCCATTGGCGCCGAGACCAACTCCGTAAAAGGTTGTGGCTATACCCATGCCTCTCTTTTTCACACCAGAATCTTGCCCCTTATGTTGCTTGAAACCAATCTGTCTCAGCGATTTTTCAAAGGCTTCTTCCATCCCACAGGATTCCCCGATTCGTTGTCCTGTAGCAGTGATGGAACCTGTTTTCATAAGGTTCCTACGACGGAGCTCTGCAGGGTCCATTGAAAGTTTCTCAGCTAATTCATCTATCAGAGACTCGTTTGCAAAGTTAACTTGGGGCTGACCAAATCCCCTCAGGGCACCGCAGGGAACGGTATTGGTTGCCATAGCATAGGAG
>JAAZFS010000037.1 GCA_012511615.1 Elusimicrobiota bacterium
GAAATTTCCTTCCATTCTGGAGATTTTTTCAGCGAGGTAGCTTTTCCTAAGGATAAATCGATTAGATCTTCAGCAAGAGCCTGCGAGCTGGTGATAGCCAAATAGTCCTCGGAGTTTTTCTTTACTGGAATAGAATATATTTCCATGCTCTGCCCAAGAAAAAGTGGAAATTCCGCTACCATATACTTTTTATTAGAATACTCCTTCTCCTGCATATCTACACCCAAAATATCTGAAGAAAGGTCATAGAGTTTTTCAAGAGATCCAGAATCAGCGGCCTCTGCCAATAACATAAAAACTGGAAGACTGCTTCCTACAAAATCATCCGATGGCCCCATTAAAGCAAAAGCAAAACGACTTCCCAAAAGAGGAACTATATCACGAGAAACATTCAGATTTTCACTTGCTATCCCTGTAAGTGCAGACATCTTCTTATCTGATTTAATTTTCAAGTACTCTGCTTGAGGGTCTACTCCAGTAACGGCCCCTGCAAGAATGGGACGACGGGGTATTAATTCAAGCGCCTTGGTGCGAAATTTTTCTCCTGCATAGCAGGCCTGTGAATCAGGATGAAAAGACCGACTGATAATTCCCTTGTCTATCTCAAACTCGTAAAAAGCATATTCTGTCCAGAAGGCAAGATTAGCCAGGGGTCCCATCACCTTAGAGGCTTCCTTGTATGAAATGTAGGCAAACCCGGCAGGGTTTTTCTTTAGATTAGCCTCCATCCAGGGATGGACCGAATGAAGACTTCCTCTCCCACCTTTAATCAAATCTACAGAATCCTTAATAAGCCTTGGATTATTAGAAACAATTATATGCTCACCAGTATAAGCATAAACTAAACCTTCTGAAAAAACAGATAGGGGAACGTCCTTGTAGGTCTCGCTTATATTATCTTCTGATAAAGATGCCTTATAGATAAACTCCTTAATCCCAGCAAAGTCACCCATGCGAGATAGGAGTAAAAAGGAGTATCCCTTGGAAGGATTTCCATAGAAAGCTAAGATAGCTTTTTTACCAATAAGTCGAATAAAATCTACATTCTCTATGTCTTCTATTGAAAAATCCATAGAAAAATCCTGAGAATTTTCGAGGGATTTACCTAGAGCATATTCTTCGTAAAACAGGCTATCTTTCAGGGCCTGATAGAAAGCTGAATCGCTAAGCAAGGAGTAAGTATCTATGAGATTATTAACTCCAATTGCTGCTACTACTCCTCCGGCTTTTGAGTCGGATGGGATAAAAGCCATGAGTGTCTCACCCGGGCTGACTATTGCCGCAATTTTTGTTATACCCCATATTGCAGCAATGAGAAGTAATAGTAGACCTAAACTCGCAAGCAGTCTTTTTGTTGATTTTTTCATCATTGTCATGATTTTATCCCCCTTATTTTAATCATACTCCTTGCCTCTATTTAAGTTTACTTTTTCAGTTCCCTTATCAGAGCCGGAACGACCTCAAATACATCACCCACTATCCCATAGTTTGCGATATTAAATATGGGAGCGTGCGGATCCTTGTTTATGGCTATTATCGTTCCTGCGGACCGCATACCAACCTGGTGCTGAATGGCGCCAGATATTCCCAGAGCTATATAAAGTTTCGGCGCTACCGTCCGACCAGTCTGACCTACCTGATGGGCATAGGGTATCCAGTCCGCATCAACTGCGGCCCGGGAAGCTCCTACGGCACCGCCCAAGGCTTGGGCTAATTCTTCTACGAGTTTAAAGTTTTCAGGTTTTCCCAAACCACGGCCACCAGCTACAATAATGTCCGCCTCTGAAAGATTAATTTCCTGAGTGGTATCCTTTATAATTTCAAGAATACTTGTTCTGGAGCTTAGCTTGCCGGGATACTTTTTCTCTATCACCTCTCCCTTTCTGGAAGGGTCGGATTTGAGGGGTTTAAAAACCTTATACCTTACGGTCGCCATCTGTGGACGGTTGTGTTCCGTAAGGATGGTGGCCATTATATTTCCCCCAAAGGCAGGCCTAGTCTGAAGCAGAAGCCCTCTCTCTGTATCTATATCCAGCTCAGTACAATCAGCAGTTAGGCCTGTCCATATTTTTGCTGCAACCCGAGAGGCAAAGGCCCGTCCGATTGTAGTGGCCCCCATCAAAATTATTTCTGGTTTTTCCTCTTCTATAAGCCAACTAAGAGCCTGGGTATAGGGCTCATCAGTAAAGTTTGCAAGTAGGGGATCTTCTATAAAAAAGACCTTATCTGCCCCAGCATGAATAAGTTTTTCTGCTTCAGAAGAAATATCGTCGCCCAAAAGAACCGCTACCAGACTGCAACCCCGCTTATCCGCTAGCTCACGCCCTTTCCCTAGAAGTTCATAAGAAACTTCCTCTATCTTACCCTCTCTCTGCTCAGCGAAAACCCAAAGATCCTTATAGTCCTTGAGAGGAACCCTCTCCTTCTTTTCGGCCCTCTCCATTGAAATTGCATGTAGCGGACAGCTATCAATACAGGCCCCACAAAGATTACAGGAATCCTCAATTTTTGCATAGCGTCTAAATCTGGATGCAGGCAAAGAATCCTCCTGTCTTGAACGCATGCTTATGGCATCAAAAGGACAGTAGTTAACGCAAAATCCGCAGCCCGTACATTTTTCAAGATCTACTTTAATGCTCACAGCAGAACTCCTTTTTCTTTAAGTTCACTAACAAGCTTGGCTGCAGCTTCTGAGGGCTCGCCCTTTATCATTGTGCCTTTATCTCTAACAGGCGGAGCGAATATTTTTTCCACGACCGTAGGCGATCCCATCTGACCGATAGAGTCAATCTCACAGACTATATCTGCAGCAGAATACTTAATAATTTCTTCCTTTCTGGCACGCATTTTTCCCCTAAGTGAGGGCAAACGGGGCTCGTTTATCTCTTTAACTACGGTAATAAGTGCCGGAAGAGAACTTTCTAGCAGATGGTATCCCCCCTCCATCATACGCTGGGCCTTGATGTTTGATTTATCAATTTCTTCAATTTTTCTTACATAGGTTATGCAGGGAATATCCAGCATTTCTGCTATACTGGGGCCTACCTGAGCGGTATCCCCATCAATTGCCTGCTTGCCGCAGATTATCAAGTCAACTTCCCCTATCCGCCTTATTCCTCTGGAAAGAGTATAAGAGGTAGCCCAGGTATCAGCTCCGGCAAAGGCCCGGTCAGTCAGAAGTATCCCGCTGTCACACCCGAGAGCAATTGCTTCCTTGAGCGCGCTTTCGGCCTGGGGAGGCCCCATGGAAAGAGCAATAAGCTCTCCGTTCATTTTCTCCTTAATCCTTAGTCCCTCTTCCAAGGCATTAAGATCAAAAGGATTGATTATAGATTCAACTCCTTCACGGATAAGCGTATTTGTTTTTGGGTTTATCCTAACTTCCGTCGTATCTGGGACCTGTTTTATACAGACAACTATTTTCACCTGCAGTTCTCCTATTTATTTTTTCCGGAAGCTTCTATTTTTTGTCCCGGAATTTTGCTTCCTTTATAACCTCAAGCCCTATCACTTCGCGCTGTATTTGGCTGGTTCCCTCGTATATCTGCGTAATTTTTGCATCCCGCATAAACTTTTCAGCTGGATACTCTCTCATATAGCCGTATCCACCGAAAATCTGGACTGCATTTGTCGTTACTTCCATGGCGATTTCCGAAGCGAAAAGCTTGCTCATTGCACTTAGCTTGGATATGTTTTTGGCACCTGAATCGACCTGCCGGGCAGCCTGATAAACCAGGGTTCTGGCGGCTTCTACCTTTGTGGCCATATCCGCGATGAGATGCCGGATAGCCTGGAAAGAAGACACGGGCTGACCAAACTGTATCCTTTCACTAGCGTAATCGACAGCTTCATTGAGAGCTCCCTGAGCGATGCCCACTGCCTGAGCTCCTATCCCTGGACGAGAGTGATCAAAGGTCCTCATAGAGAGAATAAATCCCATACCTTCTCTTGAAATAAGATTCTCGGCAGGAACCCTGCAATCAGTGAAAATCAGCTCACGGGTCGCAGAGGCGCGAATACCCATCTTATCCTCTTCCTTTCCGAATTCAAAACCCTCCATACCTTTTTCCAGTATGAAGCAAGAGGCTCCCCGGGCACCCCTGGAGCGGTCTGTCATGGCTATGACCGTATAAATATCGGCGACACCACCATTTGTAATAAATATTTTACTCCCATTGAGTATATAGGAATCCCCATCTTTTTCGGCAGTTGTTTCTACCCCACCGGCATCACTTCCAGCGTTAGGCTCAGTTATTCCAAAAGCCGCAAGTTTCTCTCCAGATGCGATTGCGGGAAGATATTTTTTCTTCTGTTCGTCGCTTCCGCCCAGCATTATGGGGTAAGCTCCCAGGGCTGTCGCAGCATAGCTAACTGCAACACCTCCGCAAACTTTAGATAATTCTTCTGTAGCTATGCAGAGTTCCAAGGCTCCACCACCCAGACCGCCATACTCCTCTGGAATAAAGACGGCAAAAAGATCACTCTCAGCCAAAACCTGCATAATTTCTGCAGAATGACTGCCCTCTTCATCGAGCTGGGCCCTAACTGGACGGACCCTTTCCTCAGCAATCTGCCGAGCCAACTCCTGTATCATCAACTGTTCTTCAGTAAAACCGTAATCAATCATCTTAATCTCCTTGACGCTTTTCAGCGGTCCTCCGAAATCTTTTTGTAAGCCTTCTCTGCAGCGGCTTGCTCGGCCTCTTTCTTTGAATTTCCCTTGCCCTTACCCGAAACCTTATCGTTTACCAAAACTGCAACTTTGAACTTTCTGCGATGGGCAGGACCCTCTTCTGCTAAAACTTTATACTCTGGAAGATTCCCAAATATTTCAACGCTGAGTTCCTGCAGGTGGGATTTGAAGTCCACAATTTTATGAAAATCCTGATTTTTCATATAATTTTCAACAAAGGCGTAGGTGACCTCATAACCCCTATCCAGATAAATAGCTCCAACAATCGCCTCCATGGCATTTTCAACTATGTGAGTCTGGTTGGTGGAAATATGGTCCTTCATCTTGTCGCTCACCTGGATATAGTCGCTAAGTCCCAGTCTGTTGCCCCAGACCCTGAGTGCTTTTCTAGAGACAAGACGGGCTCTTATTTTTGTTAGGTCCCCTTCATCCTTTTCTGGAAACCGCCTGAAAATGATATCACTTACGCAGGCATTGAGGATACTGTCTCCAAGGAACTCAAGCCTTTCGTTATCTTTTTCAATCTGATGAGCCGATGAGTAAGAACGATGAAGAAGAGCTACATCAAGAAAAGACTTGTCTTCAAACTCCACCCCTAGTTTTTCAATCAGGCTCTCTATTGTTTTCATATACCTCTTTTTCTCAGGAAAACTTTTTCAGTATAAGCGTAGCGTTATGCCCTCCAAACCCGAGCGAATTACTGAGAACTGCATTAACCTCCATCTCCCTAGGCTGATTTGGAACATAGTCGAGGTCACAATCAGGATCAGGAGTGTCGTAATTAATAGTAGGATGAACTAGACTCTCATTGATTGTTTTCACAGATGCAATTACTTCTGCAGCACCTGCAGCACCCAACATATGGCCTGTCATTGATTTGGTGGAAGAAATTGCCAGTTTTTTGGCATGATCACCAAATACATTTTTGAGGACCTGAGTCTCAATCTTATCATTCAGAGGTGTTGAGGTACCATGTGGGTTTATATACTGGATATCCTCAGGATTGAGCTTAGCGTCTTTGATGGCAAGTTTCATAGCTTGTGTGCCGCTCAAACCTTCAGGCTGAGGGGCTGTTATATGATAAGCATCCGCTGTCGCACCATAACCGGCAACTTCAGCTAAAATCTCAGCTCCCCTCTTCTTGGCATGTTCAAGCTCTTCCAAGACAAGTATAGCACCGCCTTCGGCCATGACAAATCCATCACGGTCGGCGTCATAAGGTCTTGAAGCTTTTTCTGGTTCGTCATTTCTGGTTGATAGAGCCCTTGCTGAACAAAATCCAGCCAGACCAAGTGGAGAAATAGAGGCCTCACTGCCTCCGCTTACTATGATGTCAGCATCGCCAGCCTGAATCACTCTCATTGCATCTCCAATAGCATGGGCACTTGAGGCGCAGGCACTAACTACGCCGTAGTTGGGGCCCTTAAGATTATGTTGAATGGCCACATCGCCAGGAGCCATATCTGCAATCATTGATGGGATAAGAAATGGCGATACTCTCCGAGGACCTCTTTCAAGAAGTTTTTGATGCTCTCTCTCTACTGTTAGCAGGCCACCGATACCGCTTCCAAGGATACAACCACATCTGAAAGGATCTTCCTTATCAATATCCAATCCACTCATTTTAACCGCCTCCATTGAGGCAGCTATAGCGTAAATAATAAAAGGATCACTCCGGCGGACGTGACGCTTATCTATACCAAAATTTTCAGGATCAAATCCCTTGAGCTCTCCACCGATTTTAGCAGTATAGTCTGTTGTATCAAACCTGGTTATTCTGCCAACTCCAGAACGCCCATTTATCAATGAATCCCAGTATTCATCCAAACTTAAGCCTATGGGAGAAATTATTCCCATCCCAGTTATAACAACTCGGCGTCTGCCCATCTATTTTCCTCCTGAAAAAATTTCCGCTTAATATCACCCCAGGGGCCCGCCTTTAATTTAAAGCGGGGCCCCGGGAGACTTAATTCAAAATTTAGGAATTAAGAATTATGATATTGATTTTATGTAATCTACTGCTTTACCAACTGTGTCTAAGCCTTCTGCATCTTCATCTGGAATTTCTTTACCGAATTCTTCCTCGAAAGCCATGACAAGCTCGACTGTATCCAGAGAGTCTGCGCCTAGATCATTTATAAACGATGCTTCCAGCGTTACCTGCTCTGGAGAAACACCTAACTGCTCTACTACGATTTCTTTTACTTTTTCTTCAACTGATGCCATTCTACAATCTCCTTTTCTTTAATAATCTAACCAGTCACCATCCCACCGTCAACTACCAGGACCTGTCCAGTAATGTATGAAGAATCCTCTGAAACAAGAAATCCTACAGCCTTGGCAACCTCTTCAGGAGTGCCAAGCCTTCTCATTGGAATATTTTTCAGAAAACCTTCCTTTACCTTATCGGACAGAGCATCCGTCATCCGGGTCTCTATAAATCCCGGTGCAACGGCATTGACTCTGATTCCTCTTCCGGCAAGCTCCTTAGCCATGGTTTTGGTAAGAGCTATAACACCGGCCTTTGAGGCGGAATAATTTGCCTGACCGGGATTTCCTATAAGCCCCACTACTGAGGCAATATTGACAATATTCCCGGTGCGGTTTCTCATCATTGATTTTTTGACAGCAGAGCGCGAAAAATTAAAGACCCCACTTAAGTTTATGTCTATAACCTTGGAGAAATCCTCCATACTCATTCTTACAAGAAGCGAGTCTTTAGTTATTCCGGCATTGTTCACAAGTATATCAATTCTCCCCTCATTTTCAATTATTTCATCAATGGTTTTTTCAACCGAATTCTCATCAGAAACATCCGCAGCATAGGCTGCCCCTTCAAGAGGAGTTGCGGCCGCTTGAGCGGCTTCTTTATCTAAATCTACAATAACAACACGGCAACCGGCATCAGATAGGTTTTTTGCTATAGCAAGTCCTATTCCTTGAGCCCCTCCGGTTATAACAGCAATTTTTTTCTTGTCCATAAATCCTCTCCTAAAGTTTCTCTATATCACCAGGTTCGGAAACCCCTGTGCTAGTGATAGTTCTATCAATCCTTCTCATAAGACCCTGAAGGACTTTTCCAGGTCCTGCCTCAATCATACGAAGGTTTTCTCCAAAATCTTTCGAAAGAGAATTAATAAGTTCCACCCATCTGACCGGTGAGGTCACCTGTCTGAGCAGGCTCTCCTTGATTTCTTCACCGCTCAAGAGGGCGCTTGCAGTATTATTAGAATAGAAAGGTATTTCGGGATCAAGAAAATTAAGTGAATCCATTTTCTCCCGCATTGGAGGAATAGCATCTTTAAAAAGCGCTGAGTGAAAGCCACCACTTACTTTGAGGGGAACAACAAGTTTGGCGCCAGCTGCTTTTAGACTTTTCCCTAAATCTTCCAGTTGACTCTTAGGAGCACTCACAACATCTTGGCCTGGTGAATTATAGTTTGCTATGGAGGCGCCTTCGTAGCTGAGAAGGACCTCTTCAACACCGTCCGGTTTAAGACCGATAACAGCCAGCATTCCTCCTGGATTTTCAGCTCCTACTTTTTCAAAAACTTCTCCCCTGAACCTGACCAGTTCCAGTCCCTCTTCCCAAGAGAGGCTACCAACAGCAACAAGAGCCGCATACTCACCTAAGCTATGACCTGCAGCAGCCTGGGGACGGATGCCTTTTGAAATAAGCTCTTTTAAAATTATTACTTCCGTTACATAGATGGCTGGCTGGGTAACTCTAGTCTCCCCAAGAGCAGCAGCATCTCCAGTGGCAACTATTGAGGAGAGTTCAAAGCCTAGGATTTTGTCAGCTTCTTTCCAGATTTCTTCAGAAAAAGAGAAACCGCTTCCCATCCCCTGCTTCTGTGAACCCTGGCCTGGAAAAAGAAATATGTTATTCAAGAAAGATTCTCTTCGATGTGTTTGTTCACATTCTGCTCAATATACTCAGCAGAAACATTAATTGCATTCATAATAGCCTTTGCAGTAGAAGAACCATGACTCAATATACAGGCTCCGTTAACACCTAAAAGAGGGGCTCCGCCTATTTCTTCATAGTTCATTTTTTTCATTACTCCAGAAAAGGCCCCCTTCATCATTCCGGCGCCGAGCTTTCTAACAAAACTCTTATCAACCTCCTGCTTGATCATTTCAAAGATTGACATTCCCAGACTTTCTGCAAATTTAAGGATAACATTTCCAGTAAAACCATCGCAAACTACCACATCGGCCTTGCCCTTTAGTATATCGGTGCCTTCAATATTTCCTATAAAATTAATTGGGCTCTTCACCAGTTGCTTATATGCCGCACGGCTGGTTATATTTCCCTTTCCCTCCTCATGTCCCATGCTGAGA